>QHPZ01000147.1:0-11303 GCA_003219225.1 Verrucomicrobiota bacterium
CGAGTTCTGGGGCAAAGTGCATTTCTGGCCGTCGCTCATTTGCATGAACGTGATTTTTTTACCGATGTTTTTGCAGGGTATGCTCGGGATGCATCGCCGCTGGTACGACGGCGGCCAGGGATGGCAACTTTCCGGCGAACACATCTGGGGCCTGACCGGGTTCCAATGGAACACACCGATCTCGTGGGCGGCGTGGATCATGGGCCTGGCGCAAATTCCGTTCATCATCAATTTCTTCTGGAGCATCAAGCACGGCCGCAAAGTTGACGACAACCCGTGGCAGGCGACCACGCTCGAATGGACTGCACCGAACCGTCCGCCGCACGGTAATTTCGTCACCACGCCGGTCGCATATCGCGGCCCCTACGAATACAGCCTCCCGGGGCGCGACAAAGATTTCACCATGCAAAACGAGCCGGTCGAACCGACCGAGCGCACCCGGAGGCGCGCGGTGGAGCAGCCGGTCCTCGTCTGACCTAACGAATGGAGATTCCTTACACGATTTCCACACGACCTGACACCGGTCTGTGGAACGCGAAGATTGGCATCTGGCTCTTTCTCGCCTCTGAGGTGATGCTGTTTGGCGGACTTTTCTCCGCCTACGTCTTTTTGCGTCTCGACGCTGCACCGGGGATGTGGCCGCACGGCCTGCTCAACGTCCCCGTCGGTACGCTGAACACGGCCATTCTGATCTTGTCCTCGGTCACGGTGGTGCTCGCCTGGGCGGCACTGAAGATGCGCCGGTATCGCGCTTACTGGTGGTACATGCTGGCGACCATCTCTTGCGGCGTAATTTTTTTGACGGTCAAACTGGTTTATGAGTGGCCGCAGAAGTTCGAGCACTTCGGCGCTTACATTAAGCCAGAAGTGCTTGGGAAGTACGGAAAGGCTTGGAGCCACGCATCGAGATCACCGGACACCTGCACAATCGCGAAGCGCTCAACGATCCGAACGTGAAGGAGTACGAGATGGGCCTGGACCCGGTCAACGCCGATCCGGACAATCCGGCGAACGATCGGCCGCACTTTCTTTATGTCCCGCCCACCAACCATATCGGCAGGATCGAGAAAGAAGACGTCGAGCGCGCGACCATGTTTTTGCCGACGCACAACGCATATTTCGCCAGCTATTTTACCATCACCGGTCTGCACGGGCTGCACGTGCTCGGTGGCGTGCTCGTGTTCCTTTACATGTGGCTGCCGGTCAGCAAAAAAGTTTACCAACGCAACCCGGAACACCTGGCCAACCGCGTCGAGGTCTCCGGGCTCTTCTGGCATTTTGTCGATCTCATCTGGATTTTTGTTTTCCCGCTTTTTTATTTGCTCTGAGCCATGAACAATCCGCCCGATATCGCGCAAGATCCCGCCGAGCACGAGGAATACGCGCACGGCGTCCACCAACACGTCATGCGCTATTTGATGGTTGGCGGATTGCTCCTGTTTTTCACACTTCTCACAGTCGCCCTCTCATACGTCGATTTTGGTGGCTTTTTTTCCTGGCTCTTTCACATGAATATTTCGCCGGAAGGCGGCCGAAAGTTGAACATCGTGGTCGCGATTTTGGTCGCAACTTTTAAAGCCTCACTCGTTGCGTTGATCTTTATGCACCTCGCGGCCGAGAAACGACTCATCTATCGGGTGCTCATTTTCACCGGCTTTTTCGTGCTCGGACTTTTCTGGCTCACTTATCTCGCGTGGTACAATCCGATCGTTCGTTAGGCAAATGTCGCTCAAAGCTTTTCATTTTGTTTTTATCTTTACCTCGATCGTGCTCGCGCTCGGGCTTGGCTGTTGGTGCATCTGGGTGGACCTGGTGGAAGGTGCGCCGATTTATCTGGCCGGTGCGATTGCCTCGTTCGCCAGCGCCATTGGCTTGTTCATCTACGGGATTTGGTTTTACCGGAAGATGAAACGGCTCCGCATCATCACATGAAAAAGTGGTTGTCGATCTTAGCATTAACAATGCTGCTGGCCGCGCAGCAGGCGAGCGCTTGTCCGTTTTGTTACGGCGCGAAAGACGGCAAATCGACCCAGCACATGGCGGTCGCGATTTGGTTTTTGTTCGGCGCCGTGCTCTCGGTCATCGGCGGGATCGGTGCGTTCACTGTCAGCATTTGGCGTCACGGCCGGATGCCGCTCGAGCCGCACCAGGAACTGAGCGAGGAAGACCTCGAGCAATATGAGTAGCCTGGCGCTGATCAACGAATTCCTCGGGCAGCCGCCGAACGCTTCCGAGCACGGCTACCAAATCGATCACATCCTCGAGTTCTCGCACTGGTTCATGGGCGCGCTTTTTATCGGGTGGTCGGCGTTTTTTTTATTCGTTCTGATCTGGTTTCGCCAGGGCCGCCATCCCCGCGCCGATTATCACGGCGTGCGCAGCGGCATCTCGACTCACCTGGAGTTTTCGGTCGTTCTGATCGAAGCGGTCCTGCTGCTCGGGTTTGCCATTCCGCTCTGGGCAAAACGAGTGAACGAATTTCCATCCAGCAAAGACGCGATTCTCGTTCACGTTGTCGGCCAGCAGTTCAACTGGAATTTTCATCTGCCCGGCCCGGACGGTCAGTTTTGCCGGCGCGACGTTTCATTGGTCACCAACAACAATCCGTTAGGCCTTGATCCCAATGATCCGGCCGGCAAAGACGACATCGTCACGACCGGCGAGCTGCACGTGCCAGTGGACCGGCCGGTCATCATCGAGCTTTCATCCAAGGACGTGATTCATAACTTCGATCTTCCACACATGCGCATTGCGGGCGATGCGATCCCGGGCTCGCTCATTCCGATGTGGTTTAAACCGCTCAAGACTGGAACATACGAAGTCGTATGCGGTCAGCTGTGCGGCCTCGGCCATTACGGGATGAAGGGAACAGTGGTTGTGGACACACCGGCCGATTATCAAACGTGGTTGAAGGAACGCGCCGAACTCGCGGGTCAGCAAAACGCACCGCCGCCGACGGAGCGCCCGCCGGGCGAACCGCCGCCGGGGCCGACTCCCGGTACCATCCCACCGCCCGGCGCGCCGAAGACGGCAAACCCAACTGCGCCCGTGCCGAGTCCGAGTCCCGGCGCTTAGCGCGCCTGTGCTGTAGCGGCGGTCTATGACCGTCGCATATAGTTCTTCCGCGGGTTATCCTCACGCCGTGGAGACTGCGATTTCGAAACGTGCCGACCCCGAAAGCATTCGGGGCCACTACAGCAAATGGCTGAACCGCTTCGCGTGGTTCACCGCGTTCGCGACGTTGTTGCTCATCTGCAGCGGCGGAATGGTCACGAGCAAGAACGTCGGACTCGCCGTGCCCGATTGGCCGACCAGCTTCGGCTATAACATGTTTCTCTTCCCAGTCTCGAAATGGATCGGCGGAGTTTTTTTCGAGCACACACACCGGCTCATTGCCTCAACCGTTGGTTTACTCACCATCATTCTCGCGCTCTGGATTTGGCGCGCGGAACATCGACAATCACTGCGCAACCTCGCGCTGATCGCGGTCGCCGGCGTTATTCTTCAGGGCATACTCGGCGGTCTGCGCGTCACGACCTTGAAAGATCAGATCGGAATCTTTCACGCTTGCCTCGCGCAGGCGTTTCTCGGTCTGATTGTAATAATTGCGCTACTGACTACGCGCTATTGGCAAACGCTTCCCCAAGGCTTGACTGCTTTAAGCAGTCAAGTTTTTCAGCGGCTCTTGCCGATTAAAGTCGTCGCGGTTGGGACGACGATTGCGATTTATTTTCAGCTCGCCCTCGGCGCGACGATGCGCCACCAGCATCGCGATCTGGCTATTCTCGATTTTCCAACTGCCAACGGCGCCTGGATTCCAGATACGAGCGCGCAAGCGCTTGCCAAGATCAATGCGTCGCGCGACATGCACGGATTTTCCGACGTGAGCGCGTTTCAGATTTGGCTGCAAATGGCGCACCGTTTTGTGGCGCTGCTGATTGCGATCGGCGTGATTGCGTTCGCGCTGCGGGTCTGGCGAGACGCACGCGAAAGCGCCGTGCTCAAGCGATTGTCGATCTTGTGGGTCGGATTCCTTTTCGTCCAACTGACGCTGGGGGCGTGGACCATTTGGAGCAATAAAGCCGCCGATGTCGCGACGGCGCACGTCGCCGTCGGAGCGGTGATGCTCTCGTTTGGCGTGAGTATCTGGGCGATCTGCCAGCGACTGCAACCGAAGTGGCACGCGCTTCCAGCGCGTGAAGATTTACAGAACACGGACAGGATGCCCGTGCCACAACAGTGAAAACAGCTGCAATCGAAAGCGAAAATGCCTCATATCCGCGCAGTCGTGTGCTCTCCGATCTCGCTGAACTGGTCAAAGCGCGGCTCACGTTGCTGGTGCTGCTGACGACCGCAGTTGGCTTTTATCTCGGGGCGCCGAGACCAATTGATTATCGCGCGCTTTTTCACGTCGTCTTCGGGACGGCTGCCGCCGCGGCGGGGGCAGCGGCGATGAACCAATGGTGGGAACGCAGCGTCGATGCCCGCATGCGTCGAACGCGAACACGCCCCGTGCCAGCGGGACGAATGCGGTCGCGCAACGCGCTGATGCTCGGAACGATATTGTCAATCTTCGGTGTCATTTATCTCGCCTGGTTTTGCCATCCGCTGAGCGCGGTGCTCGCGGCACTCACCATCGTCATCTATATTTTTGCTTACACGCCGGTGAAACGAATCAGCACCGGCAACACCGCGCTTGGCGCGGTGCCGGGCGCGATCCCGCCGCTGATCGGGTGGGCCGCAGCGCGTGGCACACTTGGCGTCGGCGCGTGGAGCCTGTTTGCGATCGTGTTCCTGTGGCAACTGCCGCATTTTTTCGCGATCGCCTGGATGTATCGGGACGACTACGTCCAGGCCGGCTTCCGCATGATATCGAGCAACGACCGCGGTGGTGAACGCAGCGCCAGCCAAAGTGTCTTTTTTTGTATCCTGCTTTTGGTGGTTGCCGGGCTGCCGGCGTTTGTGGAAGTGACGACAGCGATTTATCTCCCGATTGAGCTTGCGTTGAGCGGCGCCTTCATCGCTGTGGCGATGCGTTTTCTGCGTACGCGCACGCCGACCGATGCGCGCCGGCTTTTCCTCATCTCGATCATTTATCTGCCGCTGCTGCTCGGCGCTTTGGTCCTGACGAAAGTATGATCGGGGAATCACTGGCCGCAGAGCGTGCTTCCTTTCGAAGCACCACTGGATGGAAGTTGACATTGCTCGCCATTCCGGTGGTGACTCTGGTGGGTCTGCTGTGGCTGCAGCGTGTCGAAGTGAACGCGCTGCGGCAGCGAACCGTTTCCAAATACGGCACGGTGCCGATATTCCAACTGACGAATCAAAATGGGCAGCCGTTTGGCTCGACGCAATTGCGCGGCAAAGTCTGGATCGCGGATTTCATTTACACGACTTGCCCGGGGCCGTGTCCGATGATCAGCAGCCGGATGAGCGAATTGCAGAAGCCGCTCGAAAAAACCGACGTGCATCTTGTCTCGTTTACGGTCGACCCGGCGAAAGACACGCCGGAAGTGTTGCGCGGCTACGCCGAGAAATTGCACGCGCAGCATGGACGCTGGGATTTTCTCACCGGTCCGCAACCGATCATTTACGAATTGTCGCGCAACGGTTTTAAGCTGGCTGTCTCCGACGGGACCGGTGACGCGGGCATTCCGGTCCACAGCACGCGCATGATTTTGGTAGATCGACATGGTGACATCCGCGGCTACTACGATGCGGCCGAGCCGGACGCGATCACGAAATTGATTGCTGACACGACGCACTTGCTGCGGGAGCAACCGAAGCAGCTGTAGTCGTGGTCGCTGACCGCGATCCGGCGTCAACGAAGCCGGCTAAAGGATCAGCCGACTGGCTCGGGCCCAGAGCTTGGTCCTTCGTCACAGACCATGCGCAGGTAATCGCGATATTCGTTTTGCGGCAGGCGATCTATGATTTTCGCGAGATCGGCTTGGCTGATGAAGCCCATGCGGAGGGCGACTTCTTCGAGGCAGGCGATTTTGAGGCCCTGCCGGTGTTCGATCGTGGCGATGTAGTTGCTCGCCTCGAGCAACGTCGTGGTCGTGCCGGTATCGAGCCAGGCCATGCCGCGGCTGAGCAGTTTCACGTGCAGCTGGCCGCGCTCGAGGTAGCGAAGATTGAGATCGGTGATCTCCAGCTCTTTGCGCGTGGACGGCTTCAAACTGCGCGTAAGATCGACAGCCTGCTCGTCATAAACGTAAAGACCGGGCACGGCGAAATGGCTCTTCGGTTGTTTCGGTTTTTCCTCGACGCTGATTGCTTTGCCATCGGCGCCGAACTCGACCACGCCGTAACGTTGCGGGTCGCGCACTTGATAAGCGAAAATGCACGCGCCACGTTCGAGTGCGAGCGCTTCGCGGTAGAAGTCGAGTTTCCCGTAAAAGATGTTGTCGCCGAGAATGAGCGACGCGCCGGAGTTGCCGATGAACTTCGCGCCGATCAAAAACGCCTGTGCGATTCCCTCCGGTTTCGCTTGTTCAGCATACTGAATCGAAATTCCGAGCTGGGCGCCGTCCGCAAGGTAATCACGCAACATCGGCAGATCCTTCGGCGTCGAGATGATGAGGATGTCGCGCAAACCGCCGAGCATGAGCGTGGCGAGCGGGTAACAGATCATCGGCTTGTCATAGATCGGGAGGAGTTGTTTGCAGATGATCTTGGTGAGCGGGAAGAGCCGCGTCCCGGCGCCGCCGGCGAGGAGAATCGCTTTTTTCATTTCTGATTTGTGATTTGTGATTTCTGATTTCCGCCGGTCCAACGCAGAAGTGACTCTGCCCATTGGTTGCTTAGTTTGGCTCGTGTTGTCATCAAACCGATGCGGGTTTTTGGTTCAAGGACAAATGAGCGGTCGGTGTGATCGAGCAGCTTGCGATCCGACAACCGGCCGCCAACGCAGCGCGAGAGCGCGGCCTCTATCCAGCCGCGCGGCAGTTCGGGATTCGGCTCGATCGTGGCGCTGACGCTAAGATCGGTCCGCCGCAGGACGGATTCGCCGTGGCGAACAATCGACTGCAGAATGAGCGCGCAGACGAGCGCGCGCGAGCTGGTCGCGTGGAGGTGAGAAATCTTTTTCTCTGCAAGAAGCTTTCGTAACGCGAGCGCGAAGCGCGCCTGCCGCAGAAAAATCGCGGCCGGGGCGCGGAGTTCGTCCTGCGCGCGGGTGTCTTCCAGTTTTTGGGCAAATGAGCGGTTCGCGCGCCATTCGGCTTCGAGCGCCATGGCGTCGGGCAAAAATTCCAGGCGCGGCGCCATTTCTTCCATTCGATGGTTAAACCGCGCGTCTGGATCGAGTTCGCAGACAAACGGCACGATGGGAAGATGGCGGCGCCACATTTCATTAAGCTCGCGTTCCAGTGCTGGCAGGCGCCGGTCAGGCCAGCGGTCGATGAGGTAGGCTGTAGCCGCTTCGCTGCGCGAAGCGTGCACGTCACCCACAGGGCGACGGCCACGACTTCGCTCCAGCAGTTCGACGAGCGGCGCGATTGTTTGCGCGATGCGAAAATGGTTTTCGATTCGCGCGCGGCCGGTGTTTCCGTAATCGGAGCGAAGTACAACCAACTCAGGGATACCGGCGAGTTGCGTCGACACGACCGGACGCCCGGCGGCCATCGCTTCAAGAATGACGGTGGGAAAAACATCACTGCCGCTGCGCTCATCGACCGTTGAAGCCAGCGCGAAGATGTCCGCAGCACGAACTTTCTCTAAAACCGATTGCTGCGAAAGCGAACCCAGGAGCGTAATCCGAGAAGTCAGGTGGAACTTGTCGATCCTGGTTTGAAGGTCTTCGCGCAGCGGACCGTCACCGATAATTTCGCAGGCAAACTCACAACCGCGGTGCGCGAGCTCGGCGCAGGCGTCGATGAGATGATCGAAACCTTTGAACGCGATGAGACGGCCAACGCTCACAATGAGCGGCACTTTGTTGCCGGTGCCCGGCAGCGGCGGCGGAAAATGTTCCAGGTCGATGCCGTTGTAGACACGATGGATTTTATCGGCGGCGTCGGGGCAACGTTGCCGGAGCAAATCGCGGCTGTAATCGGTCTCGGCCGCGACGAATTCCGCCGCGGCACAGATCTCGCGCAGCAGCTCGTCATTGCCGAGATCGGTCATGAAATCCTGGCCGTGCGCCGTAACGCTGAACGGGATGCCGGAAATAGCTTTTACGAAAAGAGCGGTGTGTGCGGCGCGATTGGCAAAATGGACGTGGAAATGTTCGACGCCGCTACGGGTGAAAAGGTCGGCGAACCAGAGAGCGTTGCGGGCGCGCTGTGTTGCTTTGAATGCGCCGGCGTATTTTCGCTCGTGAAGATCGACAAGTGCGGCCGGCCACGGCCCATTGGTCTTGGCTTTTTTTTCCCAGATGTGGAGAATGCGTTGCGGCGGCGCGTAGCGAATTGGCGCCCGGAGGCGGGTGATGTGTTCGTGGCGCAGGCTGGTCAGCGGGGAATAGGCCGAGCCGATCACGAGGGTCCAACCGCGGCGCTCGAGCTCGAGCATCTCCCTGTCGCAAAACGTCTGGGAGAGTACCGGATAGCGCGAATAGAGATAGCCGAGGCGCATAATTTGTCCTTTGCGGATTAAGACCGCTGTTAGGCGGCAGTGCAACGCCGAACGCTCAACGCCGAACATCGAACGCCGAATAAATGGGCGCCTCGCGACCAGACGATTCGGCGTTGGGCGTTTGCTGTGTCCTACGAAAAGCGGACGTCTTTCCCCGGATCCATTTCGAAGTCGAGGGTGAGGGAATCGGCCGTGTTCGGTTTGATGATTTCCTCCATGAACTTCACGAAGATCGAGTCCTCGCGGAAAATGGCGTATTTGTCCATCGATTCGAAATCGATGGCGATAAAAAACGGCCAGGGCAATTCAGGATCGACGCGCTTGCCGCATTTAATGCTGAGGACCTCGGGGATTTTCAGCAGCTGCATCCGGGTGTTCATCATCATCTCCTCGATACGCGCGGGAGTGACCTCGGGCTTGAGCTTGTAGAGGACGATGTGGTGAATCATGGGAGGTTAAGCTATTAGGCGGTTCCAAGTGGACGCGCAAGTGCGAAACCGGAGCAAACAGCGCGCCCGGCGGCGAGGCTTGAAAAGGGGCGGCAGATCATCACAATCTTGAGACGGGCGGCGGCGCAATTTATGGAAGAGAAAACGGACGACCTGACGGTGGACGTCACTCTGACGACCGCGGCGATGCCGGTTGAGGGAATTTCTGGTTGCCGATCGGATTGTCGATCTTTGCATTTCTGCTGTTTTATTTTTCGACCAAACCGCAGCACGAAGTGTTCGACTACACGTATCGTGTGGCGGGCGCGTTTTTGAAGGGGCGGCTCGGATTTTCCGAGCCGCAGCCCTCCTGGCTGAACGAGTTCGTGCCGATGCGCGGTAGCTATTATTCGGTGTTTCCCCTCGGCGCGGTGCTGGCGAACCTCCCGCTGGCGTTGCTGGCCAAGATGGGCCTGATCAAGGGGTTTCCGGCGCGCGCGCTGGCGAGCGCGCTCGCGGCGGCGTGCGTCTATTTCTTTTTCCAGCTCTCGAGCGTTAACCGAAATTCGTTCCCGCGCCGAATTCTTCTCGCGCTTTTCCCGGTATTCGCGACGTGGACGTGGTGCAATCTCGGTTTCGCCGGGGCGTGGCAGATCGCGCTCGGCTTCGCGGTGCTTGGCGAAACTGCCGCGCTCTATTTCACGCTGCTCAAGCCCCGGCCGCTTGTCGCTGGAGCCTGGTTCGCGCTGGCTGTCGGCAACCGCACCGAACTAGCGGTGACGCTTCCGGTGTTTTTGTACTTTTGGATATTTGGCAACGCGGTGCCGGAAGCGCAGCCAGAATTATCGCTGAAGAACCGACTCATTCAAAACTGGCGGCCGATCGGTTGGTTCCTGCTCCTCCCGATCGTGCTCGGTCTTTGCACGGCGGCCTATAATTTCGCGCGGTTCGGCTCGGTCTTTGATTTCGGTTACGCGCGTATCCCGAACCTGATGACGGAGCCGTGGTATTCACACGGTCTTTTCTCGATTAAAGCGGTTCCCTGGAACATGCAAAAAATGTTGTTCGAGGGTTTCGGCGACACTCCGACATTCCCGTACTTCCGGTTTTATCCCTTTGGTTGTTCCATTTTTCTGGCGAGCCCATTTCTGTTTCTGCTGTTTCGCGAAGGTGGAAAATACCGGGTGGCTTCGTGGGTGATGATCGGTGTGTTAACCTTCGTGCTCTGGTACCACGGCAATCCCGGCGGCTGGCAGTTTTCATATCGTTACGCGACCGTTTTGCTGCCGTGGATGTTTCTTTTGATCAGCGGCAATGGACCGAAGAAGTTGTCGATCACTGAGCTCGCGCTGTTCGTTGTCTCGATAGCGATCAACGCGATTGCGACTTACCAGTTTCTCTGGACGAGCGAGATTCATCCTTAGACCGAATGATCCAATCGTTAGGATCGCGGTCGCGCGCGCAGTTGATCTGGGCTGGTGCAATTGGCGTTTCGCTGCTGTTGTCGATCTTGGCGGCGCGGCGCGGCGGTTACATCGGCCCGGATTATCAGACACACCTCGAGCGGCTGACGCAATGGCCGAGAGTATTCGATTTCTCCAACCCCGACCCGCCAATTTATTATCTGCTCGGCTACGGGATCTTTCGCGCGGTCGGGAGCAGCAACGCGTTTCCGATCACGCTTTCAATTCTTCAGGCGGCACTCAACGGCGTGGCACTCTGGCATTTCTTTCGTTATGTCGAGCGACGATTTCAATCAGCGCTCGTCCGTGTCGCCCTGGTTCTTTTCCTTGCTTTGCTGCCGGTGCGCGTCATTCACGCGACGACCATCGGCACCGATTGCCTGACCATTCCGTGTTTCGTCCTTGTGCTTTTCCTTTTCGACAAATTCCGCAATGCTGACGGCGCGGCTCGACCGAATGCAGCCGTGCTCGGGCTGGGCCTGGCGCTGGCGACGTGGGTGAAATACAGTTTCATCGCGCTTATTCCCGCGCTGTTCGCTCTTTTCGTCGTGTTTTGGGTGAAACGGCGCTGGCAGTTGACCCATTTTCTCGCCGTTTGCGCCTTGAGCCTGCTGCTTCCATCTGCGCTGGCGCTCTACAGTTTTGAAAAGACCCGTCGTGTGCCGGGTTACTACACGCAACTGCTGTGGCTGCCAAAGGGATTCGATTCAGGCATGAATTTCAAAGATCTGTTCTCGCTAAAGAAGAACGATCTCCAGCTCTTCAACGCGCCGGAATATTTCAAGAAACAAATTCTCGCGCCGCACAAGCACAGTTACCTCGGCTTGGCGCA
>QHPZ01000147.1:11312-15032 GCA_003219225.1 Verrucomicrobiota bacterium
TTTCAGGAACTCTCGGTGCCGCAGCGTTTCGGCAGCATCATGATTCCCGATCAAAAGGTAAGGCGAGCGTGGAAGACCGGTTGGATGCAAGCATCGATGATTCTGGGCATTCTCTGGACCGTGCTGGCTCTGCTTGGCACGCCGTGGAATTTGTTGCACGCGCTGCAGAATCTCTGGAGAGACAAACTTGAACGGGAAGAGGCGGCGATCTTTTTGGGAGTTGCCTATTTTCTCCTGATGTTTTTGCCGATCCCGTTTGCGTATAACGCCAATCTGTTCGGGTTTTGGACGCCGCGATTGATTCTTCCGTCATTGCTTTGTTTTTTCGTAGCGGCATTTTTGGTGATCGACAGGAAAGCCGCCGCCAAATCGCGCCTCGTTGCGTTGGCGGTATTCGGTCTAGTCGTTATCCAGTCTGCGATTGAAGTGGTGATGCTTGCCCAGGTTTAAACAGCGCCTCGGCCTGCGTGGCTTTCTCCGGTTGCGCGTGTGCGAGAAGATTGGACACGGTCGGGAGCGCGCGCGCCACGATAAAAATTTGATAGGAAAAAAGATTCCGCCACAGACGGACCAAAGCTGAATTGAACACGGTAGTGGCGCGGCCGATGATGCCGGAGCCGAGGACCAGCTGGACGGGAGCAGGTACTCCGCGCACTTGCAGGACTTCGTAGCCGAGACAGGTCAGCATTCGGCGCAGCGTCGCAAAGGTGAAGAGCCGAATGTGCGTAAGATCGAGGATTCCTTTCTTGCCGTAGTTGAACATGCCGAGGAGCAGGCTCAGCCGCGTGGAAATGAAAGCGATGTTCGGCGTGGTGATGATGATTCGGGGCGGTTTGGCGAGCGCGCCGAGATGTTGACGCAGCTCGAGAAGAAATCGCTCCGGCGATTTGATATGCTCGAGAATGTCGAGGCAAAGGACGATATCCGGATGGCGAGGCAAGATCGACAAGTCGAACAGTCCGGCGTCGAGATCCGCGCGGACGAACCAATCAAGCGAACCGGGATCCTGTTCGACCTTGTCCACACCCATCGTGTAGCAGCCGTGTTCACGGAGCAACTGATCCAACTTTCCGGGTCCGCAGCCGAGGTCTAACACAGCGGCCGCATTTTTCGTGCAAAACTCCAGTGCCCATTGATGGCTGCTCGGTTGATTCAGTTTCAGCGTGTAATGCCGATTGTCTGAGACGTAGTCGAACTTCGGATGGTAGAAGATTGCCCAGCGCTGCAGGCGCGAGCGGAGTGTCGTCGTCAGCACTTGGACAGCGTATTTGAGGCCGCTCCCGTGGCGGATCTCGCGGCTGGAGTAGGTGGGGATTGGAAGCTCGACAATGCGGCGATGCGTGTCGATGAGCTGGAGTGCGATGTCGGTGTCAAAGTCGAAGTCGGGTGAATTGAATGCGAGCGGTAGCGAGCGCAACGCTTCGACGCGGTAGGCGCGATAGCCGCAGTGAAACTCCGAGAACCGCTGCTTCAATATCCAGTTTTGCAGCGCAGTGAGAATGCGATTGCCGATAAATTTATACAACGGCATGCCGCCCGCGAGAGCGGCGCCCGGCGGCAGCATGCGCGAGCCGAAAACGGCATCGACTGCTGGATCGGCAAAGGCGGCCACAAAATCCGGCAACCGCTCGGGAGCGTACTGTCCGTCACCGTGCAGCAGCACGACGATGTCGAAATCGTTTTCGATCGCGTAATGGAATCCGAGCTTCTGGTTGCCGCCGTAGCCCTGGCTCGTCGACGTCGGCAGGATGATGGCGTTGTACTTTTGCTGGAGCGCAGGAAATCGCGATGGATCGACCGATTGATTCGGTGAACGATCGTCGATGATCAATGTTTCGATATCGTGCTGGTCGTTCGTCCAAAATTCAGCCGGCACGCGCGCCAGCACCGAAGCGATGCGGTTCTCGGAACTATAGGCAACAACAAAGACCAGCACCTTCATCACGCGACTGCAGTTACGTTGTTTATTGCGTCGGCGGCGGCTTGCCCGCAACTACGCTCCAGAACGTGCGCGTCTCAAGCGGCAGATTGCCGTCGTTAGACAACCAAAACGCTGTCCCAAACGTGTTCACCGCGGCCGAGACGACGACCAAGGCGATAATTGCAGCGCGCTGGAACAACGCGCCGCCGTTGCGAAGGAAAATCGCGAAAGAGAAAATAAGAAACGGCAAAAGCTCGGTCATGTAACGCTGGGCGAGGGTAAAGTGGCATAGGATCAGGATAAATTGGACGAACACCGCGGCCGCGACGGCGCGCTGAAACCAATTCGAGCGTTTCGAAGAGAAGAGATAGCCGATCCCGAAAACCGCTCCGAAAACAAGCCAACCCGCCGACCACGTGAGCGAAACATACGATTCGGTGTTCGGCAGCGAAAACAAACCAGGGTAAGGCAAAAAATGTCGATCGACCTGGACGAAAGGCGCGTGCGCGCGAAACACAGGGGGGCGCAAACTGAAATACTCGGCAAAACTGTAGGGCACACGGGCCAGATCGAACATGCCGTGCCGTCGGACAAATTCCACATGCACGCCATTGATGTAGCTCTCATAGCTTATTCCGGCGAAGTTCCCGAACCGGGCGTAGCTGAGTAGCAAATGAAATGCTAAGCCAGCGAACAGCGGCGCGGCCAACGCGACCAGACTCGGCCAGCCGGCGCGTCGCACTTGAAAACCCAGAATCGTACCCACCAACAACAGTGGTAGGCCGAAGGTGACGCGCGAGAGCAACGCTGCGGCCGCGGAAACTCCAAATCCAAAAAGCGCAAGCGTGAGCCTGCGGCCATCGCTGTGCCGCGCGCGCGCCGCAAAAAAAATCGCGCTGATGGACCAGGCCAACGCCCAGATATCGGCTTCGTTGAAGATCGACAAGCTGCCGATCAAAAAGAGCAGAGGCGTTGCAAGGACGAAACCCAACAAACAAGCGTTGCCAATCCAATTACGCGCAGTCGAGGAGAGCGGAGCTAAGCGCAAGCTGTCGCCGAGCAATCCGGCGAATGACCACAGCGCCAGAAGACCCGCGCAAAACCCCGAAAACCGCGACCACATCCCGCGTCCCGGCGCGTAAAGGAGATTCAACGGCATGCGGACGAATGCCGGAAACGGTCCAAAATATGTCCGGATTTTGCCGTTGACGATCATCGCTTCGGGACGGATCGCCTCCAGATCGATTCCGGCGTCGCCGTGCAAAAAATGTTCGGCTTGCGAGTCGAAGGCGTCGCCAAGCACTTCTTTGACAAAGAGATGGGTGCCGCCGCTGGTCGCCACGATCCAGAGCACCACGCTCAACGCGAGCGTCATCAGCCACAGTTGAGGAGCGCGATTCGAGTTCAGGCTGACGTAGAAGCAGAACGGAGACGCGGATGCTTATTTTTTGAAATCGAGCACGCCCTTTTTCAACGCGTAAACGTAGCCCACCATGAGAATGGAAATGAAGCTAAGCATGCTCCAAAAAATGAGGCTGCTTTTCGCGATCGCCTCTTTGTAAACGACCGCCCACGGATACATGAAGACGATTTCCAGGTCGAACAGAATGAAAAGCATCGCCACGATGTAAAACTTCACGCTGAACCGGGGTTGGCCGCTGCCCTGCGGCACCATGCCGCATTCATACGGCATATCTTTGGCCGGAGTGCGCTTACCGCTTTTGCCGATGAGCGCACTGACCAACAGCGCCGAAACAGCAAAGCCGATGGCGACGATCACTTGCAGGAGCACCGGCAAG
>QHPZ01000147.1:15057-17419 GCA_003219225.1 Verrucomicrobiota bacterium
GCGCGCGACGGCAGCAGGCACCTGCCCGTTTTGCGGCGCGATCGCTTTCACCAGCGCCGAGGGAAGTCCCTTGTATTTTTTGCCATTCTTCTTTACCGCACCGCGCGCGACCAGGTTTTGCAGCTTTTCATACGCGCGCAGCCGGAGCATCTCCTCCCCGCCGCTGGCGGCATTGCGGGCCCGCAGATTTTCATGGACGATGTCGAACAGTTCCTTGAACTCGAAAGAGGCACGACGGGACAATACGGCGACCAGTTCCTCGGTTACGAGATCAGGAATTCGGCGGGAAAATGCGTTTTTCTTGAGAATAGCCATAGGGCCGGGAACATAGCACATTTTAGCCGGCCGGACAGCATAATTCTCGGCCATTCAGCGGCCATTCAGTCCCCGCACCGGTGCAGTGTCGAAATGGCGCAGCCCAACGCATCCTAACCGGATATGATCAACGCGTTGCCGCCTGGTGGCCGGACAAAATTGCTGTCGTAACGGCCGCGATTACGGTCTCGTCGAATGTGATTGGCCCGATTGATTCCGCGACGTAGCCGTCGCCATCGTAGCGTTGCGAAAACACGATCGGGCTGAGGTGTTTTGTCACTGTCTCGGCGGCGGGCAGTTTGTTTGGATCGACATGATCAGCAAGCGCAGGTAGAAACGCTGCTCCGAGCAGCAGCATGGGACGTAACGCCGCGTCGAGGCGGGAATATAAGAGGTTCGTGTCGATGTAAGCAAAAAAGTTCGTCGGCGCGGGCAGCGACCGCGCTGCCGCCGTGTACGTTTGTGAGTTCGAAATTCCGGCGGCCGAGCTGTCGCTGCGCTTAATTGCTGCTTCGACCGACGCCGGGTTGAGTCCAGCCACGAAGAGCCGATTAGACAAAGCGATCGTCGGCTCGAGCGAAAACAAACCCAGCGGCGTCGCCATCGAAAAATAGCTGATGCCATCTTTTTCGCTCTTCACCCAGCGAGCATTTTCATCGATCGCGGTGGTAATCAGGTCGGCGAGCTGATTTGCGCGAAGTCGGTCCTTCACCGGAACCGCCAGGATAAACGACGGCCAGTGCGCGCTCTGCGGCCAGTCGGCCAACGAGGACAACTCCGGGCCGAAAGCCGTGTTCCAATCAGCGGTGGTGGCGCCGTGCGCTGCCAATGCGCGAAGAAATTTATCCAGCCAACTGGCAACTGGCGTGAAGCCAGCGGCCGTGCCCAACGCGGTCCAATTGTTTGGGTCAACCAGAGTTGTGAGATAAAAAAATGTGTCGGCGCTGCCGAGCGCCGTCGAGGAGCGCGTCACCGGCGCGTTTACATGTGGTCGATCCATCGCGGTGAAAAGAACGTCATGGATCTTGCCGTGTTCGAAGCGTGCGCTGCCGCAGATGCTGTTTATCCGGCGTAGCGGCGCCTCGTCGGCGGCGGCAATTTGGACACCGAGGGCGGCGCGGATTGCCGCGAGCTTGTCGGTGATCGTTTTCGGCTGCAGATAGGCCAGGGCCGCATAATCAGAGGGCATGTGAGCCATCGCCGTGCGAAACACATTGTTCGACTGGAGCGATAACTGTCGATCTTGTGCGCCAGCAGATTGGGTTGCTGCTGTGGTCGGACGGCCATCAGCCCGATCGAGAAGCTCCTTAAGCCTGTCAATGTCGTTCGATACGAAAAACCACTGCCCATCGTACGCGGTCGCCACCGTGAACGCCGGCACGACCACGATCGCGATGTCGTGCTGGCGATAGGCGATCTTCTCCTCCTTTGCGTTCCCGGTTTTGCTCAAGAACTGCGCCCGCCATTTGTCGATAATTGCCGCTGCGGCGTCGCGATTTCCGCGGAAGCGAAAACCGGCAACGAAAGGCGCGTTGCGCGCCTCGATCGACGTAACCGCGATGAAAATGTCCTTGGCGGCAACCTGCTCCAGATCGTGAAAGATCGGAGATTGGGTGTTGCGTTTTCGAAGCCGAGCCAGCGGCTTGCGCAAGAGTTGTTCGACGGCAGGCTCGTGGATGAGTTGATAAATGTCGGAACGGCGCCATTCGTCGCGCGTGCGGTTGAAATCGGGCACGTGCACAAATGCGACCGTCTCCTGCGGCAGAAGCGAGCTTACTTTTGTCGCTGAAGAGTGACGGCTCAGGCAGAGCGCGTAGGCGAGCGCGATAACCACGATAACCCCGATGATTAGAAACAACGCAAAACGTTTCACGAGCAGGCGACTGTAGCGGCGGTCGGTGACCGTCGCATTATTTTCCGCGGCCACTTCACGCGCGCGGATGAAATTGGCGATGGACGGCTTTCAAGCGCTGCTGGTCGACGTGCGTATAAACCTGGGTCGTCGAAATATCGGCGTGTCCGAGCATCTCCTGAATGATCCGCAGAT
>QHPZ01000150.1 GCA_003219225.1 Verrucomicrobiota bacterium
GGCCGCAGCCTCGACGTGGGAGGCCGATTGCGGTTTGGGTGCGGCCTCTTTTTCGGTCGCGATTGCATATTCCGCGTATCCGCCGCTGTTTTTCAGACTGACGTAGGCGTAAACCGGATCGCCGGGTTTAAACTTCGTGATTCCGCTTCCAGTCTTCTCGACCACTCTGGCAATGTCACCACCGGGGATGATTGGAAACGTCGCTTTTTCGTACTTGGCGAACATTCCCGAACGAATCATCCCATCGACCGGATTCACACCGGCCGCGATCACCCGCACCAGAATTTCATTTTCCTTCGACTCCGGTCGCGCAACGTCTTCATACTTCAAGACCTCCGGTCCGCCGTACTCGTGAATGACGATGGCTTTCATCATCGGCTGCGCCGATTGAGCAACAGCCGCAATGACCGGAAGAAAAGTTATGAGTGCGGTGAGAATTCTAGGTTTCGGTTTCATAGTTTGAATTGCGGAACACCGATAGGCGCTCAGCACGGAAATTTAACCACGAAGGACACGAAGCACACAGAGGAATTCCTTAGAACTTTCCTGAGTTCCTTAGAGATGCATGCAGATCGAAGCTCGGGAGGAAGTTTGGCCGCTCAAGGATGTTCTCGGATTTCGCGCGGCAGCCGCACCGAAGCGCGCGTCGTGGTCGTGACGATAAGCGATGGCGAGCACACCGGCCGCGGCGAATGCGTGCCGATTCGCCGCTACAATCAGACGTGTGAGTCTGTGATCGCACAGATTGAATCGATCAAGCGCGAGGAAAATTTAGATCGACAATCGATGCAGAAAATCCTACCCGCGGGCGCCGCGCGCAACGCGTTGGATTGCGCGCTGTGGGACCTTGAATCAAAAAGGTCCGGCAAACGCGTGTGGGAATTGGCAAGTATCCCGATTGTTCCCGAAGTCGAAACGTCGTTTACGATCAGCTTGGGTTCGCCCGAGGAAATGGCGGCAGCGGCGCGAGCGAATTCCAGCAGGCCAATTCTGAAACTCAAACTCGGCGGTGACGATGTCGATCTTGCGCGAGTCGAAGCGGTCCGCGAAGCCGCGTCCGCGGCGCGTCTGCTTATCGACGCCAACGAATCTTGGTCGCCTGCTCATTACCAGAGAATTGTTCCAGCGTTGAAAGAACTCGGCGTCGAATTGATTGAGCAACCATTTCCAGCAGATGCCGATCAGGTTCTGGAAACTCTTGAGCATCCGATTCCCGTTTGCGCCGACGAAAGTTGCCACACCAGCGCAGATCTGCCCCGTTTAAAGGACCGATATGAAGTCGTGAACGTGAAGCTCGACAAGACCGGCGGACTCACAGAAGCGCTACGCTTATGCGCGCGCGCGCGCGAAGGCGGCTTCAAACTACTGATCGGCTGCATGGTCGGCACTTCTTTGAGCATGGCTCCAGCTCGCCTCCTCGCCAGCACCGCCGATTACGTCGATCTCGACGGCCCACTCCTCCTCAGTCGTGATCGCGCGGAGCGCCTAACCTACCGCGGGGGCGACATCAGTATGCCCTCGCGCGAGCTGTGGGGCTGAAGCCGAAGCTCCTCACTTTGTGTTCGTCGCAAACGTTGCGCGCTCCGCATGTCACGGCGCTCGCTCTGGTTTAATCTCAGGTAATCCGGCCTGCTTCAGTGGCTGATTGACCGCGGGAAGATCGACATCGAGTAGTTTGCGCCACGCCTGCATCAGTGGGCCGATCTTTGTCTGAACATCGGCGACCGCAGCTTTCATCGCCGCGGTCGGAGCGGCGTCGACACCTTGGATTTCGTTAAACAATTTCTCGGTCGATTCGAGCACGAAGAGCGAGGGCGACGCGCCTAGGCGCGGATGCGGCGGCCCGAACCGCATCAATGTTTGCGCAAATGCCTCGAGTTTTTCGGTCACGTCAGCTCGTTCCGCGGCGCGCGCTTTGAACTTTGTCAGTTGCTCGTTGATGTCGTCGAACTTTTTGCCGATCGGCGCGAGGGTGAGCCGAAGTTGATATAGCTGCCACGACAGATCGAACTGCGCCTGAAGATCGGCGGCCGACGTTTTCACGCGCGGATCCATTTGGACCGTCAGCGGCTGCGTCAAAGTCTTGCCATCAACCGTCAGCACGACCGTGTAATTGCCGGGTGCGACCCACGGCGAAGTCGGCGTGGGCCCGGTGTTGCGATAGGTCGCCGCCATCGGATACTCCGGATCCACATCCGGTACCGGCGGGTAATGCATATCCCAAAGAAATCGGTGGATGCCCGCGGTCGTGGATAACGATTGCGGACGGCGAATCCAGTAGCTCGGAATCTTTAGTCGCGTCGTGTCCGGCTTCGCCGACATGTCTGCACTCGAATATTTCCTCACCGACACGCCTTTGCTGTCTTTGATCTCCATTGTCAGCGGTCCGGTTGCATCCTTCACCAAAAAATAATCGATCATTCCACCGTCCGGCGGATTCTCACCGGCTGGTTCGTCCGGCGGCAGGGGCGTGTCGGTGTTCAGGTTCGCGCGCACGCGCAAGGCGGTCTGCGGCTTGAAAAGGAGATTGTCGATCTTGCTTGGATCGAACTGACGCAGCGGGGTGACGTTGTCGAGAATCCAGAATCCGCGTCCGTGCGTCGCGAGGACAAGGTCGTCGTTCTTAATGACGAGATCGCGCACCGACGTCGCCGGCAGATTCAGCCGCAACGACTCCCAGCGCGCACCGTCGTCGAAGGAGACATGGACTCCCTTCTCGGTTCCGGCAAAGAGCAAGCCTTTGCGCTCCGGATCTTCGCGCACCGCGTTCACCGTTTGGCCGGCCGGGATTCCGTTCACGATTTCTGTCCACGTTTTGCCGCTGTCGCGCGTCCGCAAAATGTGCGGCCGCAAATCGTCGAGCCGCAACGTGTTCACTGCGGCGTAGGCCGTGTTCGCGTCGAAGTGTCCAGCTTCAATGAGCGAAATTTTCTGCCAGGCCGAGATGCTCGACGGGGTGATGTTGTTCCAAGTCTTCCCGCCGTCCAGTGTGAGGTGAATCAAGCCGTCGTCGGTTCCGCACCAGATGCGATTCACGTCGAGCGGCGACGGCGCCACGGTGTAAATGACACCGCGGCGTCCGGCCTGCTTCGTCGCGTCGGCTTTGTATTCTCCGATCGTCGCCGGCAAATCGTATTGAAGTCGCGATAAGTCAGGGCTGATTTTTTCCCAATGCTCGCCGCGCTCGTGTGTTTTCCACAGCATGTTGCCGGCGAAGAAAAGCAAATGCGGGTCGAGGGGTGAAAAGACAACCGGCTCGGTGCGCAACGTTCGGAAATCCTCCGTTGGCACGGGCACCGGCAGAATTCCCTGGGCCTGGCCGGTTCGCCGGTCGAAGCGCGTCAGTTTGCCGCCATAAATTATGTCCGGATCGAGCGGGTCGGCGACGACATAACCGTATTCCTCGGCCGCCACCGGCTGCCAGTCGCGAAACGTGATCTCGCCAGTATTGCCGCGACTTGTGATTCCAACCGAGCCGCTTTCCTGCTGACCACTGTAGAGACGATACGGAAACGCGTTGTCCGCGCTGACGTGATACAACTGCGCGGTGGATTGATTGTACCACGAGCTCCACGTCGCGCCGGCGTTGACCGTGACGATCGCGCCCTGGTCCGAGCCGAGCAGAA
>QHPZ01000148.1 GCA_003219225.1 Verrucomicrobiota bacterium
GATCAGGAAATTGCGCCCGCGCGCGAACGAAAAATTGCCGCCGGCGACGGTGAAACAGCGCGTGACGGTGGCTTGCCTGTTCCAGCGAAAACGGCAGGCGCAACATTTCTCTCGCCGCGTGTCCGCGCGCGCATGGCGGAATTGCATTTAACGCACGCCGATCTCGCCGGAATCATGGGAACGGGCGCGGGTAATCGGGTCACGATCAAAGATCTCGAAAGCTTTTTGCACAAGATCGACAATCAAACCGCTGAGGAAGCGTCGGCGATTCGCACGGGGGTGGCCGATGCGATGCGGCGGAGCTGGACGCGCCCGCTCTCAACTGTCGGCTCGTCGGTCAATCTCGAGCCGGTGTTGCAAGATCGACAACTCCGAGCCGGAGGGGCAGAAGGCGATCCGAAACCGGGTCCGGGGCTTTACGCGGTGCGCGCAGTTGCGCTGGCGCTCGCCGAAAACCCAAAGGCGGCGGCGAAATTAATTGGCAACCGCGTCGTGCAATCGAGCTCGATCGATATCGGGATCGCGGTCGAGGCCGAAGACGGCATTATGGTTCCGGTGATTCGCGCGGCCGATAAAACTTCGCTTGCCGACCTGACGACGAAATACCAGGAGCTTGTCGATCTTGCCCGGAAACGGCGCATCTCGCCCGACATGCAGGCCGGCGGTCTCGCGACCATTTCGAACTTCGGCATCTTCGGTGTGGAATGGGGCACGCCGATTCCCCTGCCCGATCAAACGTTGCTTCTCGGTCTCGGCGTTGGTAAAAAAGTTCCGGTGTGGGACGAAACGCAAAATCAGTTCCTCCCGAAAACCGAGGCGCAGATCACGTTGAGCTTCGATCATCGCAGCATCGATGGCGGCGGCGCGGCGCGCCTGCTCCGGCGCGTGATCGAGTTGCTCGAAGAGCCAGCCAGATTGTAGCCGGTCGCATTCTGCTTCGCTTATCGATCATACGGCGGGAATGGACCCAACCAGGACAATGGCTCAGGCTGAAGTAAGCGCGCCCAAAGTAGATAAAGACGAGTGGATACGCTCGCTCGTCAATGGCCAGACGTTTGCCGATGTCGGCGGGCTTTGGCGCGCGATGAACGAGAAGATTTCCGTTGCTCTCAAAGCAGGCGCAACCGCCGCGACGATGATTGATGTTGAGCCGCTGGACTCAAAATTGTGGGAGGACTTCAGGGCGCGTTGCGCGTTAATGAATGTCAGCGGTTATGACTGTGTTCAGGCCGATGCGACCGTTCCCGATTTGCGTGAGCGTGTCGGTGCATTCGATGTCGTGCATTGCGCGGGAGTCATCTACCACGTGCCGGATCTGGTTGGCTTTCTGCGCAACCTCGCGGCGATCACGCGCAAATACCTCATCCTCACCAGCATGGTTTTCCCGCCGCTCATCGAGAACGAGTTCGGCACGCTCGACCTGCGCGGCGGTCACTGCATGTTCGTTCCCCTCATGACCGACGAGCAGCGAAAAATTGCCGCCGCCTATGCTTCTGAGCGCGGTCAAAAAATTCTCCACCTCAACGGCCCGCCGGTCGAGCAATGGATTGAGGAAAGCGGTATTTGGGACTACGCAGGCTGGGTCTGGCTGATCACGGCAGAGTTTCTCCTCGGCCTCGCCGAAGTTTGCGGGCTTCGAGTCATCAAGCACGGCCCGCGATTTGGCGGACGGTCGTATTCGATTTTGTGCCAGCTGTCGTAAGCAAAGCGCGAGCGAAAGCGTTGATTGCTCTGGATTTTTGGGCGCACTTTTGCTAACTATCCAACCGATTCAAACCCACCGTGGCTGAACTCGCCAAACGTCGCCTCATCATTCACGCTGGGTTCGGCAAATGCGGAAGCAGCAGCATCCAGCGGGCGCTGTTTCAAAACATAGCGCGCTTGCGCAAAGAGCGCGTCTACATGTTCAACAAGAACCTCGAGATGGCTCAAGATCAGGGGCCGCATGGAGTGGCGCATCGTTTTCTCTCCGCTGCGGAGGAAAAAGGCGAACCTGTGGCGGCCAAAGTGGCCACGGGCGTGGAATCGATGGTCGCCAACGGCCAAGGCATCGCTGTGTTTAGCGCCGAGAGTCTGGTCATGCCCGGGATGTCGCGGCTCTTCGTTGGGCTCGATCAGCAGTGCGAGGTCTCGCTCGTGTATTATGTCCGGCCGCAATGGCAATGGATTCCATCGGCGTGGCAACAATGGTTTCTGAAGCAGGGCACAACGCTTGATCAATTTGTTGATGAGTGTCTCAAACTGCCCCGCCCGGCTTTCCGCGACCGAATTCAAGAATGGCAAAAAGCCCTCCCCTCTGCCAAGGTGCATGTCCGCTTCCTGATTTCCGAATTACTGCAGGGCACAAGTCCGGCGCGCGATTTTTTGCACCTGCTCGGCGTGTCGGCCGACGGCTATGAGATTGAGGATGAACCGCGGAACACCAGCCTGGACTACGCAATTGTTCATGTGCTGTCGAAAAACCCGCAGCTTTTTTCCGATATCCACGACAATCGGTTGAGGAGAGGTTTGCGCGTGAAGCTGGCCAAGAGATTTCAATCGGCCAATATTCGAATGCTCTCGAGCGAACAAGAGGCACGAATCGAAGAATTTTTCCGCGACGAGAATCTGTGGCTCTTGAAAACCTACGGCGGGGATATCGATGTCGATGAAATCTACCGCCGCTATTTCATCCCACCGGAAGCGGAAACGCGATATTCCGACCTGAGTGAATTCGATCTCATCTATCGTTCTCTCGGCATCCTTTTGGAGGCGATCGCCGTGCATCGCAAAACTCGCCCTGGGCAAAAGGCCGAGCGGCGCTCGGTCGAATCTGGTGACGCCCCGCACCCTGGCGAGTGAGCTACGCGGAAGATCTTACGAGTTAACGCAGTTGCTCTGGATTTTTCGCCTAAATTTTGCTAGCCGTTGAACCGATTCCAGAAAGACCATGACTGAATT
>QHPZ01000149.1 GCA_003219225.1 Verrucomicrobiota bacterium
CGATATTCGGCACGTCTGGTATCTCTCGGTGGGATCGCAAACTTTGCAGGCGTGCATCAACCTGCTCCTGCTCCGGCGCGAGCTCAATCACAAGCTGCGTTTCGAAGAAGGAGAGGGTTTCGTTCCCGCGAGCGCGACGGCGGCGTGAAGAGAGTGACGAGTGACGAGAGCCGCTTCACAACACGGATTGCAAAAACCAAAACGAGAAGATCGACATGAACTGCCTTCGTCCATTGAAAGTCAGCGCATGACGGTTACGATGCTCGGGTGAAATTACGATAGTTTGGAACGGCGACCCGAAGCCGGGCGATGCGGCGCAGTGGTTCGGTGGGCGCGACAAAGATGGGTACGCGACCGGCATGGGCACGTTGGTTTGGTACGCCGGCAACGGTGAGCTCTACGCGAGTTATCACGGTAAAATGATGCGCGGCAAACTCGATGGGCCAGTCGATTCGCGTTCGGCAGGCAAACTGGCCCACGCCGTTTTCGTTAATGGTGAACGGACAACCCGCTGGGCAGCCGGATCCGCCTCGAAGTCTGCTGTCGCGTTGGCACAACGCGGCTCCCCTGCTCCGAGCGCAGCTCTCGGAAGTCAAGCGTCCCGCGTGACTCGGCCATCAGGCGGCTCGCCTGACGAAATCAATCAGACCGCAGCTGCGAAGCCGGAAACGCTTCGCGAGCAAGCCGCAACAGCCAAATCATCTGCAATCGCGGAGAGACAGCGTGTGGCGACGGCGGAGAAAAAGGAGCAAACGCCGAACATTGAACAGCGTTCAAAATCAGACATTCCTGCGGAAGGACCGAAAATCGACAAGGAGAAACAGACCAGCGACGCTGAAAGCATCGAGCCGAAGCCGTTGCCGCAGCCGACGCGGCCGACGATAACCATTCAAGATAAACCTGAGGTTGCCGATTTTTCGGGGCCGCCGTCCGAATTGCGCGAAGATTCCGGCGCTGAGAGTTCGCCGGGCGACACCGCGCCGGAAGTGGCATCTTCGCCAACGGGCGCGCAACTCACGCCACAAGAAGCGATGGAGCTGGCCGACGCCGAAGCGCGCGCGCGTGGGTATGACTTGGGCGGATACGAACAGCCAAAGGCGGATTACTCAGCAGTGAAAGATCAGTGGTCGTTCTTCTATAACTCCAAAGAGGATGATGCCGCCGGGGACAAGCCGACACATTTCCTGGTGACGGTCGACGACACGACAAAGAGCGCCGAAGTCGCGCATTAGAGAAGCGGAGCAGCTGCCTGCCGCACGCGCACTGTAACTAACTGACGGCGGCGCGGAGCGCGGCGACGTCGAACGGTTTACCGAAGACGACGTGCACGTCCATCCGTTGGAAAGCTTCGCGAACCTCCGGCGAGACCTGCGCCGAGACGACAATGATCTTGCTCGCAATGCCTCGCTCTCTGATCGCCGTGACCAATTCGAGGCCGGTCAGTTGGGGCATTCTTGGATCGACAATGATCACGTCGAAGCGATCGCACTGGCCTTCCAGTGTGGCCAATGCCTCGAGGCCGTTCTCTGCGCGTGTGAATTCGTACCGTGGCCCGGCAAAGATGTAGCGCATCGAGAGGGTGACCGACGGCTCGTTATCGACGGCCAAAATCCTGACAGCGCCATTCATGGCCGGAGAAAGAGCAGCGTCTGTGCCGGTTCAAAATCGCGTGCTAAGATTCGGCTCGCGATATGAGCAGCGCGATTGAGACAAGAGAATTTTCCATCGACGATTACGAGGCGGCGGTCGAGCTGTGGAAGCAGGTTGAAGGCGTTGAAATCGCGGAGGGCGATGACAAAGAAAGCGTCGCGCAATTTCTCGCGCGCAATCCGGGGTCGAGTCGGGTTGCGCGCGATGGATCGGCGGTGGTCGCGGTGGCGTTGTGCGCGCACGATGGCAGGCGCGGGCACATTTATCATCTCGCGGTGGCGCCGACGTATCAGGGTCGTGGAATTGGCAGACGTCTGGTCGATGAATGTCTCGATCGTCTGCGTCGCGCCGGGCTCAAGCGCGCCATCATTCTGGTCGCCAACGATAATCCACCGGGACGCGAGTTCTGGCGTCGCTGCGGTTGGGAGGATCTTCCCGGCGCGATGGCGATGGGAATTGATCTCTAACCACCATCCGCCTTTGCAAAAGCTGCGGCGGACAAGCGAGCACCCGCCGTCGTTAAGGCTACGGCGGGAAAGCGAGCAGGAGCACGAGTCTTAGGATTCCTGTTGTGGAACCGGACGCGATTGAATTAGAATCGGCGTTCTTGTGAGTGTGCGAATTCGCGTTGTCGTCGGTCTGCTCCTCTTGCCGGTCAACATTGTTCGCGGCGGCGAGTATCAGCGCGCAGTCGACGGTAAAACGCTCGTCTGGAACAATGATCCGAAGCCGCACGATGCCGCGTCGTGGTCGGGCAAACAGGACAAGGACGGCTACGCCACCGATTACGGCACATTGGTATGGTACCGAATCGAGCGCGCGAAAGTGACCGGCTCGAATATGCCTGCCGACAAACGCGTGCCAATCAGCAGTTACACAGGCAACATGGCGCGCGGCAAGTTGAACGGGGCGGTGATCGCAGCCGAGCCGAGCGGCAGATTTTATCATGGCACCTTCGCGAACGGGCGGCGTACGGGCGATTGGACTACGGGAGCGCCGCGTGTCCGGCGGGGCGAACTCGTCGAGCCGGCGGCGCCGGCCGAGGGGCCGTTGGGCGCAAAGACTGAGAAGGCCGAAGCGCCGACGCCGGCGAAGCAGCCGGCAAACCAGCCGGAAGCTCAACCACCGCTGGTCGAAACCACTGCGAAAACGGTACCGACCGGAGCAGAAGAACCGTCCGCACAGGTGAGCGATTCGTTGCGTTCGCTGACGGCGCCACCGGCATCGCTGCGCACCGAGGCCGCCGCCGGGCCGGCCGCGCCAGCAGTAGTCCCGCCGCCATCAACGAGACCCTCGGCACCAGCCGCTGGGGGGAGCGCCGGATTAAACGCAGCCGATGCGATTGAACTGGCCGATGCCGAGGCGCGAGCCCGCGGTTACAAGCTCAATGAGTATCAACACCCGCAGGTGCAATACGTCGCCGACACCGAAGCGTGGTCCGTCTCGTATGAGCCGAACACCAGCTCGGCCACAGCTTTCAGCGTCATCGTCGACGAGAAAACAAAGAAGGCGGAGATCAGGAAGTAGTCAGAGGTCGGGAGTCTTTCCTGTTAGCCGATCTTCGCCAGGATGTTTTCCATTTCTTCCCGGCGAAACGCGCGCATGGTGTGACTCTTGACATTGCCGAGCGAAGCCAGCTTGAGTGAAAAGGCGCTCACTGTTTCATCGTCGGGTGCGTCGAGGATGAGGACGACATCGTAAGCGCCCATTGTCCAGAGCGCAGTTGTGATTTTGACACCCATTTTCTCGGCTTCGGCAGTCGCGGCTTGGGCGCGCCTGGTTGTCTCTTTGACGCTGCGAACTCCCTGGCCGGTGAACTGAAGAAGGCTGATATACATCGCCATAATTTTTTTCTCCTTTCCGGTAACCAATTAACGTTAGGCGCGCGTCAGCCGCTACGCAATGAACTTGGCGGCCGGCTACAGGTTGGAAATAAAGCGCGCTATTGCTTCGAGGATTTGTTGGTCGATTTCCTCTTGCGTTTGCCGAGCAGCAGTGAGCTCGCGTTTAGGCACACCCAGAGAGTGGTCGCCGCCCTCGACGACGTGCAAGAAATTGGGCGCGCTCATCTCGCCGCGAACGCGCTCAAGCAGCTCCAATGGACAAAACGAATCGCGCGTGCCCTGCACAAAGAGGATCGGCGTTCTCAACCGGCGCAGGACCTCATCGCGCAGTTTCGTTTGATCCCCCATCGCGCACAGCGGGTACCCGAGACAAACGAGGCCGTCGACGCTCTCCTCCAGCGCGATATGGCAACCGATCCGACCACCCATGCTTTTGCCGATGAGGATTATTCGCCGCGGCGAATCCGTCCCAGGGTCGAATCGAGTTGCCGATGTCGATTTTAGCGCGTCCGCCAATGCCTGACGATGCGCGGCTATTAATTGCGGCAACGGATCGGGTCGCTTTCGGCCTTCGCGCGTGTAGAAGTAGTCGAACGTTTCGACATCGCCGAGCGTTTGGAGTCGATTCTTCCAATTTTGCATCCACGGGTGGGAAGAGGGCGCGCCGGCGCCGGGCGCGAAGAGAAAAAACGGCCGCGGCATGCTCCAATCTAATCGCGATCATCGCGGCTGCGCGACCTGTTCATTTGAACTTGCAGGAACGAAAAAATTAGCTAACCCTTCGACATGCTCACCGAACGACAGCGAAATGTGCTCGACTTCATCCAGCGCGAACAGCGCGAGAAAGGGATCACCCCGAGCACGCGCGAGATCCAAAGCCACTTCGGCTTCGCCAGTCAGACCTCGGTGATGCAATACATCGCGGCCTTGGAGCGAAAAGGGTTTCTCGACAGGCACGCGCGTAAGGCGCGGGCTTAGATTACCCCCGCGATGAAAGTCCGGATCACCGACGTGCCGATTTACGGGCAGATTCCGGCCGGAATGTCGGCCCTGACCGAGCAGACGATCGAAGGGCACGTATCACTCGACACGCGCTCGGCGAACGTTTCAAAAAACCGCGGGACATTTGCGTTGCGCGTGCGCGGCGACTCCATGATTGGTGCGCACATTCTCGACGGCGACATTGTCATTTTGGAAGACAGCAAAGAGGTCCACAGCGGAGATATCGTCGCGGCGCTGATCGACGGTGAAACCACGCTCAAGCGCTACGTGGTTGAGCACGGCCGCCCGTATCTCAAAGCGGAAAACCCGCGCTATCCGAAATTGACGCCGGCGAGCGAACTGAAAATTCAGGGCGTGATGGTGTCGCTCGTGCGGAAGCAGGAGCGGCGGAAGAGGTAGGGCGTGACCGCCGGGCGCGCCGGTCGGCATCCTAAACTGTTCGCTTGAACATATTCACTGATCGTGCCATGTTTGCACTGTGGCAAGCGGCGCGATTGTCGATCTTCGAAAATTGCTGGCTGAGCGCTTTCCGCAGCGCCCCGTCCCGGCGACGACACTTTTCCGCAGCGGTCTGGCAGCGCTCGATCAAATCGGCGGCGGCGGTCTGCCGAAAAGCGCGATTACCGAAGCTATCAGCCCGCACGTGAGCGCGGGGAGCGCTTTACTGGTTCATGCGCTGCTGGCAACGGCGCGGGAGAGCGATCAGTTCATCGCGCTGATCGACGGGTGCGATTCATTTGATCCGCAATCGGCGGCGACTGGCTGTTTGCCGCATTTGCTTTGGGTGCGTTGCCGGAAAGCGTTCGAGGCAATCAAAGCGGCCGATCTGCTTTTGCGCGACGGCAATTTCCCGCTCGTGATTGTCGATCTTGTCCTGAATGCGCCGGAAGAGCTGCGCAAAATTCCGCAGACCAGCTGGTATCGTTTGCAACGGCTGGTCGAAGCGGCGCCGACAGCTTGCCTGGTAATGAGCCGCCACAGCATGGTGAGCAGCGCACAACTGAAAATCGTGCTCGAAAACAGGTGGAACTTGGGAACCCTGGAAGATGAAAGCGCGATCGCGCAACTGCGCTTTCACGTCCAGCGGTCGCACCTCAAATCAGAGGTCACAAGTCAGAGGTCAGAGGTCAGAAGCTGAATGTTCGCGACGATTTACTTGCCAAATTTTTATTTGCAGGCGGCGATGCGGCATCAACCGCAGCTCCGCGCTAAAGCAGTCGCGTTGATCGAGGAACAGGAAAAGAAACCGCTTATTATTCAGCTTAATCACGCGGCCGAATCAGCCGGCGTTCGCAAAAGCATGACGCCGAGCCAGGCGCTGGCGCGCTGTTTGCAGGTCGTGATCCGCGTGCGCGCGCGCGCGCAGGAAAAATTGATTGACGAAATTCTGCTGCAGCACGCGTTCACGCTCACTCCGTTTGTGGAAGCGACCGCACCCGGCGTTTGCACCATCCAGTTTACTGATAATCGCAACCTGACGGCGAAGCTCGCGCGCGTGATCGAAAAATTAGCCAAATGCGAGATCGATGCACAGGCCGGGATCGCGCCGTTACCGGACACAAGTTTGCTGGCGGCGCATTTGGCGCGACCAGTGTGTGAAGTAAGCGACGCAAAAGAATTTCTCGCGCCCTTGTCGATTGAGACGCTGGCGCTGGCGTAAGATCGACAATTAGCTTCGAGGCGGGCCCCCGGTACTTTCCATTCGCCCAGACTCCGCGCGCCTGCGCTCCATCAAGAGGCTGTAAACGAAACCGCCGGCTGCGCCGCCGATGAGCGGACCGAGCCAATAGACGTAGTGATTGAGCCAGAAATTTGCGGCGAGCGCGGGACCGAAAACGCGCGCCGGATTCATGGCCGCTCCGGTGAGCGACCCGCCAAACAAAATGTCGAGCGTGATAGTCGATCCAATCGCCAGACCCGCGACGCGCTGGCCGCGTTGATCGATCGCAGTGCCATAGACGACAAAGACCAGAAAAAACGTGAGGATCGCTTCGACCAAAATCCCGCCGGCCGGAGTCAGGTTGGTGGCAAGCTGCGGCGTGCCGGTTACGACAACGTCGCGTCCGAAGAGACCGAGACAGATCAAGGCCGCGCAAAATCCGCCGAGCAATTGCGCACTCCAGTAACGCAACGCCGTTCCGACCGTCACGTGACCGCCGCAAAGCAAACCGAACGTGACCGCCGGATTGAGCTGGCCGCCCGAAATATGCAGCGTCGCCGAAACAAATGCCGCAATCGTCAGCCCATGCGCCAGCGCGACGGCGAGGACGTCGTGTCCCGCGGTTTTGATTGCACCGATGCCGACAAAAATCAGAGCAAACGTGCCAACGAATTCCGCAATCCAGGGACGAAGCTTTTCCATACGTGAATGCAATCAAATTGCATTCACAGTGACAAGTGACGAGTGATGAGATGTAGCCGCGGCCCTGCGGGCCGCGTGCGCACGTCCCGCAGGGACGTGGCTACAGTTTCAGCCGCCGGCGTAGTTTGGGTATTTCTCGCGCAACTGGCGGCCGACGCGATCGGCTTCATCCGCTTTGCCGGCGCGCTGATACGAGAGAGCGGCTTTCTGCAACGCCCGCGGGG
>QHPZ01000009.1:0-3157 GCA_003219225.1 Verrucomicrobiota bacterium
TGTGAACTTTGGCAGGTTCAACCGGAGACTGCGCGCCTGCGGCCCTTGATCGATGATGATGTCGAGCCGGTAATCTTCCATCGCGGGGTAGAGATATTCCTCGATCGCCGGTTGGAGCCGGTGGATTTCATCGATGAAAAGCACGTCGCCTTTTTCCAGGCTCGTCAGTACCCCGGCGAGCTCGCCGGCTTTTTCGATCACCGGGCCGCTGGTATTTTTGATGTTTACGCCCATTTCGTGCGCGATGATGTAGGCGAGCGTAGTTTTGCCGAGACCCGACGGGCCGCTGAGCAGAATGTGCTCGAGCACATCGCCGCGTTGTTTCGCCGCCTCCACCATCAATTCCAGACGCTCGCGCACTTTCACCTGACCGGTGAACTCGCTGAACATCGGCGGGCGCAGTGAATTCTCGAACGCGGCATCTGGCTCCGGCGGTTTCATTTTGGTCGCATTCATTGTTAATCCAGACCTGTAGGGGAAGCTGACAGCTTCCCGTCCAAAAAAAATGGGACGCGGTCAGCGTCCCCTACAGTTGTCGGCTGAGCAAGCATCGCCCGGGTCATTCCAGATTTTTCGTGAGCACGAGCTCGGTGCCGCGCGCTTTCAAAATGTAATCGACTCGATCGAAAGCCGCTTTGATCAGGTGCAAGCCTAATCCGCCGGGCTCGATCTGATCGTGGTTCCGGCCGCGCATGCGATGCATGGGGACCTGCGCGCCGTAATCGCGCAAACGCATGCGCACGCATTTGCGCAGTGCTTCCATCGAGAGGGCGATCGGTTGATCTGCGCGCAGTTCATAGGCGTGACGAATGATGTTGGTGCAAGCTTCGTCGACGCCCAGCACCATCAGCATGCGCTCTTTCGTGCTGAACGGGTAAGCGTCGAGAAATCTGCGCACCGCGGCGCGCATCACGGCGAGATTCGCAGTATCGCTGGTAAAATGGAGCTGGCTCTTTTTCACTGCCAAATATTTGGCTCGTATAGGTCGTACAGGTCGTATAGGTCGTATCAGTCCGAAAGCAATGGACAGTGATCAAAACTCCTGTTCCATTTTGCGCATGTTGAAAATATTCCCCCTGTTGTTGTTGGCGGCGACGACAGCCGCCGCGGCGGAGCAGTCCACCGCGTATGATGCGTTGCGCGTGCTCGGCCATGAAATGGCCCGCGATGCGGTGAACCATGTCATTTCACTCGTCGGCATCGACGGCGCGCCGCAGCCGGAAAAATGGAAGATCCTGCTCGAGGATACAGCCGGTGCCGACGCCATGCGCGAGGTCGAAATCGCCGATGGCCGGATCGTGTCGGAGCGCGCCCCGGCGTGCGCAGTGACCGGGTCGAGCGAAGGCGCGACGATCGACACCAGGCGACTGAATCTGGATTCGACCGGCGCGTATGCGGTGGCCAGTCATACCGCGCAGAAATCCGGCGCCCAGTTCGCGACCGTCACCTACGATTTGCGCACCGACGAACGCGGCGAGCCGGTCTGGATTGTGACGTTACAAGACAACTCGCGCCGGCGCGTCGGTACCATCTACGTCGGCGCGAATAGCGGCAATATCGCGCGAACGGAGGGACTATTTGCCGGCGCGACGACGCAGGAACTGGAAACCGACCGCGACACCGAGGATACAGGCGGCGTTTTGCGCACAGCAAAAAGTCGGATCAGCCACTCGTTTCATCAGGCCGAAGTCGAAGCGCGCAATCTGTTCGAACGTGCGAAACAATCTTTTTCCGATTTCATCAACCGCGATTGACGCGATGGCCGCAACCGACAGTCGCAGCGATATCTGGCCGGCGCTGCCCTACGCCGAATGGAAAGAAACCTGCGCCGCGCTGCATATGTGGACGCAGATCGTCGGCAAGGTTCGCCTCGCGCTTTCACCGTGGACGAATCACTCCTGGCACGTCACCCTTTACCTGACAGCTCGCGGCCTGACGACTTCTCCAATCCCGCATGGCAGCGACGTATTCGAGATTCGTTTTGATTTCGTCGATCACACCTTGCGAATTCTCAAAAACGACGGCAGCGGGCGAGACCTCAAGCTCAAACCGCAAAGCGTGGCGCAGTTTTACGAAAGGATGATGTCGATCTTGGATGAGCTCGATCTACCGATCCAGATCAACACCACGCCGAACGAAATCGTGGACGCGATTCCGTTTGAACGCGATCAGACGCACCGCGCTTATGATCCCGAATATGCCAACCGCTTCTGGCGTCTTCTTCTTCAGAGCGATCGGGTTTTCAAATTGTTCCGCTCCCGGTTCTGCGGGAAATGCAGCCCGGTGCATTTTTTCTGGGGCAGTTTCGATCTCGCTGTGACGCGATTCTCGGGCCGACCGGCGCCGCTGCACCCCGGCGGGATTCCGCACCTGCCGGACGCGATCACACGCGAAGCCTACTCGCAGGAGGTAAGCAGCCTCGGTTTCTGGCCGGGGAATGATGCGATTCCGCAGGCGATTTTTTATTCCTACGCGTATCCGGAGCCGCAGGGCTTCGCCCAAAGCGCGGTAAAACCGGACGCTGCGTCCTACCATTCGCAGCTCAAAGAATTCATTCTCCCGTACGATCTGGTGCGCGCGGCGCCGTCGCCTGCCGAGATGCTGCTCGATTTCGCCCAAAGCGCCTACGACGCGGCATCGAACCTGGGAAACTGGGACCGCGCCGCGCTCGAGGAAAAGAAACCCGACTTGCGTTCGTCAGCGCAACGCTCGTAAGTTGCGCTTCGCATGTCGTCGATGAACGAGTGGCGCGCCGAGAGCGGCGCGTGGCGCGAAGTAGAAGAAGGGTGGCGACCGCTCTACGGTGATTTCGACCAGTTGGGTCTCAGCGTCGAGTGGCATGATTTTCAATCGCCGCAACCGGTCGACTGGGGACGCAGTTTTCATCCGCGCAGTCTGGAATTTTGTCTCAATCTGGAGGGACGGGGCGCAGTCGGCCTCCCCGGTCGGGCGCGCAGCGATTATGTTTCGGGAAACTGCGGTTACTATGCGCTCGCCGACGAGCCGCTGAGCGCGACACGTCAGGCGCACGATCGCCACCGTTTTGTCACCCTGGAGTTTTCGCGCAAGCATTTGCAGAAACAGTTCGTGCACGATGAAGCCGACTTGGAGCCTGAGATTCGCCGGATCATTTTCGATGGCAAAGCGAGCGTCGTCG
>QHPZ01000009.1:3197-5495 GCA_003219225.1 Verrucomicrobiota bacterium
AGCAAGGCGCTCGAGCTCATGGCGCATTTTCTTTTTGCGCCGAAGGACCCGGAATTTTTTTGTATGCGTCAAAAACGCGTGGCGCGCGAGCGTGTCGAGCGGGTGAAGGAAATTCTGGCGCGCGATCTCGCGCATCCGCCGAGCTTGGAGATACTCGGCCAGGAAGTCGGGTGCAGCCCGTTTTATCTGAGCCGGATTTTCTCGCGCGAAGTCGGGCTGACCATTCCGCAATATCTGCGCAATCTGCGGATGGAACGCGCCGCCGGGCTATTGCGCAGCGGCCGCTACAACGTGACCGAAGCAGCGACCGAGGTCGGCTATTCCAGCCTCAGCCATTTCAGCAAGGCGTTTTGCGAAACGATCGGCTGCTGCCCGGTGCTTTATCCGGCGGCCAAGAACGTGATTCTCGACCGCTGACGCGGGTCGCAGGTTAAAAGCGTTACAAAAGTTACATCGTTACAATGGCTTTTGTAACCTTGTAACATTTGTAACGATGTAACGTCACCTCGATGAAAATCAGCCGCGCCCTCATTTCCGTTTCCGACAAGACCGGGATCGCCTCCTTCGCGCGCGCGCTCGAGCGCTACGGCGTCGACATCATTTCGACCGGCGGCACGGCCGAGCTGTTGCGGAAAGAAAAAATACCGGTGCGCGAGATTTCGACCTTCACCGCGTTTCCGGAGGTGCTCGAAGGCCGGGTGAAAACGTTGCACCCGCGCGTGCACGGCGGATTGCTCTACAAACGCGGCTACCCCAAGCACGAAGCCGAGGCGCGCGAGTGCGGGTTCGAGCCGATCGACCTAGTGGTTGTGAACCTTTACCCATTCGAAAAAACGATTGCCAAACCAGGCGTCACCCTTGCCGAAGCGATCGAGAACATCGACATCGGCGGCCCGGCCATGGTCCGCAGCGCGGCGAAAAATTATGAATCGGTCACGGTCGTGGTCGAGCCAGCCGATTACGACAGTGTACTCGAGACGATGCGCGATAATGAAGGCGCAACCACGCTGAAATTGCGCGAGCGCCTCGCGATCAAGGCGTTCATCAAATGCTCCAATTACGACCGGGCGATCGCTAATTTCCTGAACAAGGAACAAACGACCGAAGCTTCATTTTCCATTTCGCTTCCGCTCGTGACCAAGCTGCGTTACGGCGAAAATCCGCACCAGAGCGCAGCGCTTTACGGCGACTTCGATCAATACTTCGAGAAACTCCAGGGCAAGGAATTGTCTTACAACAATATCCTCGACATCAGCGCGGCCACGAACCTGATCGCCGAGTTTGACGAGCCAACCGTCGCCATTCTCAAGCACACAAACCCGTGCGGCGTCGGTTCCGATGTCGATCTGCGCGAAGCATGGGAAAAAGCTTTCGCCACGGACAAACAGGCGCCGTTTGGCGGGATCATCGTTTGCAATCGGCCGATCGATGAACTGCTGGCCAAAGCGATCAGTGAAATTTTTTCCGAAGTCATCATCGCTCCGGAATTTGAGCCGGAGGCGCGCACGATTTTACAGAAGAAAAAAAATCTGCGGCTGATTCGGCTGACGACCGCGCCGGACGAGACAAGATCGACAATCGATATTCGTTCGGTTAGCGACGGTCTGCTCGTGCAGGACTCCGATGGGGCGAATGCGATTCCACAGAACGTGGTCACTGCACGCGAACCGACGCAGTCAGAATTGGCGTCGATGCTTTTCGGCTGGCGCGTGGTCAAGCACGTGAAATCCAACGCCATTGTTTACGCTGGAGCCGATCGCACGCTTGGCATTGGCGCCGGCCAAATGTCGCGGGTGGATGCCTCGCGCATTGCCATCTGGAAAGCGCAGGAAGCCGGCCTCTCGTTGAAAGGCAGCGCGGTGGCAAGCGACGCTTTTTTTCCTTTCCCGGATGGTTTGCTTGCCGCGGCCGACGCGGGCGCGACCTGCGCCATTCAACCGGGCGGCTCAGTGCGTGACAAGGAAGTGATCGCCGCCGCCGAGGAGCGCAAGATGGCGATGATCTTCACCGGCATCCGTCATTTCCGGCACTGAAGGATCGACGGTGGTAGGGCGCGACCGCCGGGCGCGCCGCAATGCCACGCAGACGCCCCGCGAGCTACTTTCTCTCAAATGTCACCGGCACGGTGACGTTCCATTCCTGGCCGGCTGTTGCCTTCCAGCGGCGCAGCGCTTCCACCGTCACATTGTCGAGCGTCGCGCTTTTCGTCGATTCGATTACTTCCACATTTTTGACCGTGCCGTTTGGCGAAAAGGTGACTCGGAAACGGCCGCTGCCTCGCTCATGGAAATACGAATA
>QHPZ01000009.1:5512-7237 GCA_003219225.1 Verrucomicrobiota bacterium
CCTGGTGGCTGGCTGGACGCTCGGCTGCGGGGTTGCCGCGGCTTGCTCCCCCGCCTCCTCCGCTGGGGGTGAAGGCGACGGCGAACCATGCGCGCGCGCGCCGCGCCATCGCGCTTTGGCATCCTTGTCGATCTTGGCGACGAGCAAATCGATCCCGCCGGCGCTTCGCACGATGTTCGTCGCGCCGGGCTGCGCCCTTTGCGCAACCGCGCCTAACAACTCGCCATTTTCGTTTACCACCGGCGCGCCCATCATTTCGTTCGGCGGCGGCGGCGTCAGCTCGATTTGCTCGCCATTTTCATCCGGCTTGGTTGCCGAAACTGTCGCCGCGAACACGGGCGGCACGCCGCGCGCCAGCGGACTCGCAATTGCCGCCACGCGCGTGCCCGGTCGCGGTTGCGTCGCGCGGCCCGATGTGAGAAACGACACCGGCTTTTTGATTTCGGCCTGCAACACCGCCAGGTCAGACGCCTCGATTTCGGTGAGCGTGCCGGACACGTTGTAAATGCGGCCATCATTCGTTTTTGCCACGGCATGCGCGCCGTCTGCAATCACGTGCCAGTTGGTGACGAACCTGCCGTCTTGCGCGATGAAAAATCCGGTCCCCGTTCGGAGCAGCTTTCCGGGTTCGTCAAAAACCGAAATCAGGATCACGGCCGGACCGATTCGCCCGGCGACCTTTTGCAAAACTGGCGAGGGCGTTTGATTGATTGCCGCCGGCGAGGTTTGCGCGGTGACAGGTTGGGCCGTGGCGGCCGGAGCCCGCGCGGCAGAACCAACTGGAGCCGGCGTTTGTGTCGCAAGCGGCACACCGGTGTATTCAACTTTGGGTTTTCGCCCGCACCACGAAACGGTCAAAATGACAACGAGAACGATTCCGGAGACGATCGCGAGACGCGATGGTTTCATGTGCGAGATGGCACCGCGATACTATCGAAACGGAGCGGTTCGGCGGCTCTCATCCGGCGCGCGATGAAAGCTGCCACATCCATACGCTTAGAGCGCCGCCGATGATCAGCCCCACGACACTGACGGCCATCGGCACATGGAAGCCGCCAACCGTGACCCGCGCCTGATTAATCAGCCGCACAACATGACCAAGGGCAAAAATCGCAAACACGACGCTCGCCACGCGCAGTCCAGTTCGAGGTGAATTCATGGCCGGCATTGTTTCATGTCGATCTTTGCCTTGTCAGCAAAGAAGTTGTGGTAGCGCGTCGTTGTAGCTGCCGCCGCATCTAGCGGCAGGATGCTTACGCCGCAGTCCTACCCCGGAACATCGCCGCCTGCACCACAATCCCGATCGCGGCCAGTCCGATAAACAAGATCGTCGAGCCGGCCGGCGGGAGCACGATCGTGTGCTCGATGAGATAAGCGCCGACAACCGACGAAACGACAACCAGCGCCCAATCGAACAACGTCAGCAACAACAGCGCCCCAATAATTCCGCCGACCAAAAAAATGACTCCGAAATAACCGGCCGAAGCGACGAAGAACGCGGCCGCAATCGCAGTCGCGAGTTTTCCGCCGGCGAGAAATCCGGCGATCGCAATCGCGACCTTTTGCAAAAACAGCGCGAGCAACGCACCGATGAAGCCGAACACAAGGCCAAGACTTAAGGTTAGCACCGCCGTCGGCTCATGAACAAAATGCGGCGCAATTTCAAACCCCGCGGCAAATCCGATTGCCGCCACGCAGAGCCAAAATAATCTTCGTCCAAACAAC
>QHPZ01000009.1:7252-7849 GCA_003219225.1 Verrucomicrobiota bacterium
CAAAGAAGTTGTAGCGGCGGTTGTGTCAACCGCCGGACTAAACAGACAGTCGCTCGCCGCGGCGAGCGCCTCTACAATGACGCGGGACTATCCCTTTGCCGTCCAGCCGAGCACGATGTCGAACTTGGCTCCCATTTCGCCTATTGGTGAACCTTTGATCGGTGCAAAATCGACCGTCACCGACTCCTGCGCTTTTGCGTCCCCGATTCCGCGGTAGATGCCATCTCGCTGATTGGTCGGATAACCCTTGATGTAGAGCTGTGTCGTCCACGGTTCATGTCCCGGCGTTCTAATTTTGAAATGGATATGCGGCGCCAGCCGGCCGGGATATGGGATCGGTTTGATCGTGCGAAAGCGATATTCGCCGTTCGACGCGGTCTCTAACCGGCCAAAGCCTTGGAAATTCGGATCGAAATCGCTGCGCGAGTCGCGCTCCGCCAGATAAATGGCGTTATGATCCACCTGCCAGATTTCGACGATCGCATTCTTGATCGGATCGCCTCTCGCATCGAGCACGCGGCCCGCCACGTGCGTGATCTCGCCAACCGCCGGCGTGGTCGAGTCGTTGACGATGATCAGAGCGTTGTCCGAATCCAG
>QHPZ01000009.1:8105-10541 GCA_003219225.1 Verrucomicrobiota bacterium
GCGCGATCTCGCCAACCGCCGGCGTGGTCGAGTCGTTGACGATGATCAGATCGTTGTCCGAATCCAGTGGCAGCTTCTCGGGATAAAACGGACCTTCCGTCACCCAGGCCGTCCGCCGCAGCGCCGCCCGCGCGAGTTCTTCCGCAAACGCGCCGGGAATTACAAAGAATCCGGCAGCGAGGCTCGCGCTTCGAATGAACTGGCGGCGATTCATCGCGAGAAGATTCCAGTAAGATGCGGCCAAAAGATGATCGCGCCGATTACCGCGGCAGCAATTGCCGTGATGAGCACCGCACCCGCCGCGACATCTTTAGCGTCGCGCACAATCGGATGAAAACTCGGCGATGCGGCATCAGCCAGAAATTCGAAAGCGGTGTTGAGTGCCTCGGCTGTCCAGACGATCGCGATCGCGAGCACGATCCAGCACCATTCGGCACGCGATAACTGAAAGAACAAACCTGCCGCGATGACACCCGCGGTGACGACCAGATGAATCCACGCATTATGCTGACACCGGAGCATCCGAAAGATTCCGCCGATTGCATAACGAAAGCTGCGAATTCGCCCCGTGAATCGAAAAGGCCGTTGCTCTGATCCCGCGATTTGCCGAGCGGTCATGCGGTTTATTTTTTCATCATCGCGTCGCGTTTCGGTTTAAATTCGTTGCCCGGTTTCCATTCGGGGAATTTATCGCCGTTGGCGACTTGGACACCGACCTCAAGCAGAAGTTCGACATCCTGAGCGGCGCCACTCAGGTCCCAATCGGCGTTCACCTGGTCGCTCACCTGATGGTAATCCTTCAGGTCGAATTCGTCGGAGCGGGTGGGCGCGTTCTCCGGGCGGGAAAGCAGATGTTCGCCTTTGCCGATGTAAAGCGAGGGGAGACCCACTTTGGAAAATTCGAAGTTGTCAGCGCGATAAATATTTCCTTTCTGGGGTCGACTGTTGGGGATGGCGCTGCGCCCCTGACGTTTGGCCGCCTCCGCGAGCGTGTCGTCGAGAGTTGAGAAGCCGAAGCTGACGTCCTCGATGTCGCGCGCTTTGCCCCACACGTTCATGCTGTCGATGTTGATGTCGGCTAATGTTTTCTCGAGCGGGTAAAGCGGATGCCCGGCATACCATTTCGCGCCTAACAAACCGGCTTCCTCGGCGGTCGTGCACATGAACAGCACGGACCGCCTTGGCGACGGATTCAATTTCGTGAACGCGGCGGCAAGCTGCATGACCGCGGCGCAGCCCGAGGCGTTATCGACCGCGCCGTTGAAAATTTGGTCCCCCTGCAGCTCGGGATGGCGCCCGAGATGGTCCCAATGCGCGGAGTAAATGATGTATTCATCTTTAAGCGCTGGATCGCTGCCTTCGAGTTTACCGATGACGTTGTGCGATTTGAATGAGCGTAGCGTTTGTTTGATGTCGATCTTCGCTTTTGCGTTTAGCGCGACCGGGCGAGATTCTTTCGTTACGCCTGCTTTCTTGAGCGCAACAAAATCCTGGCCGCAGTCGCCGAGCAATTTCTTCGCGACATCCTCGGTGATCCACGAGCGCGCCTGCACTGCGCCCATGTTTTTGTCCGGACTGTCCAGCTCGAAATTTTCTTTCGACCAGCTCGATCTCACGACCTGCCATGGATACGCCGCCGGCTCAGTCTCATGGATGATGATGGCCGCAGCCGCGCCGCGTTGCGCGGCGATTTCGTATTTGTAGGTCCAGCGCCCGTAGTAGGTCATCGCTTTTCCCTTGAACATTTTCTCGTCGAGCTTGGACGGATCTTTCGGATCCGGGACCGGCGGATCGCCGATCAACATGAGAATGGTTTTGCCGCGAACATCGACATCTTTGAAATCGTCCCAGCCGTATTCCGGCGCAACTACGCCGTAGCCGACGAACACGAGATCGGAATTGTCGATCTTGATCTCGCTTTGCAACCGGGCCGACGTGGCGACGAAGTCATCGGCGAATTTCAAATCCATCGGCGGCTTGTTTGCGACCGCGAAGGACAGATGTGGCTCGCTCGTGATGCCGGCAAGCGGAACTTCCTGCGTGTAACTGCCGTCCGGGTTTCCAGGCTTTAGACCGATCTGCTTGAACTGATCGGAAATGTATTTGACCGACAGCTCTTCGCCTTTGCTTCCCGGTGCGCGGCCTTCGAATTCATCCGAAGCGAGAATTTTGATGTGGGCGAGCAATCCGTCCGGCGTGATCGCGTCCAGCGCCGGCTTGAGCACATCCTCCGGCGCGGCGGCGAAGATCGACAAGCTGGTGACGACATATATTGCGGCGAGTGAGCGTGTCATTTTCATACGGACTAACGACTCTCCTGCGAGGACCCGGCCGGTTTGGTTTTCTTTTCGCCGGCGATGCCGAGCTTCTTTAGGAACGGTTCAATCGATTGTTTGCGGCCAAGAAATTTTTCGATCGAGAATGTGACCTCGCGCG
>QHPZ01000151.1 GCA_003219225.1 Verrucomicrobiota bacterium
GTTTTGTATTCCGCACGGTGGAGGCGGGCCAGGCGTTGGGCCGATTGGCGTGGCGGGACACCTGGTGCCGTTCTTGCCAGCTGGTGCTGAAATCAAACATCAAACATCAAACATCAAACATGCTGTCGGCCCGGTTGCCGAAGCTCCTTATGGCAGCGCGAGTATTCTGACCATCTCGTGGATGTACATCCGGATGATGGGCGCGGCGGGATTAAAGCGCGCGAGCGAGGTTGCAATCCTGAACGCGAACTATATCGCGACGCGGCTCGACCCGTATTTCCCTGTACTTTTTAAGGGCAAGCGCGGCCTCGTCGCGCATGAGTGCATTGTCGATCTTCGCCAATGGAAGGCCGCGGGCATTGAAGTCGAAGACGTCGCCAAACGGCTGATGGATTACGGGTTTCACGCGCCGACGGTTTCCTGGCCGGTCGCGGGCACGATGATGATCGAACCGACTGAGAGCGAATCGAAAGAGGTACTCGACCGTTTTTGCGATGCAATGATTTCAATTCGCAAGATCGACAAACAAAACAATCTGCTCAAAAACGCTCCGCACACCGCGCGTCAGATCGCGTCCGACAAATGGGACCGCCCCTATTCGCGTGAACAAGCCGCCTTCCCCGCGCCGTGGAATCGCGAGCACAAATTCTGGCCTACCGTCGCCCGCATCGACAACGTCTACGGCGACCGCCACCTCTTCTGCTCTTGTGTGTCGATTGAAAAGTTTGGCGATTAAATAATGCAACGGTCGCAGACCGCCGCTACCGGAGCTACGCTTCGGGGGCGAGCTCAGGGGAGGCGGGGACGACGGCGCGGGTGGGAATGAGGCGCAAGGCGGTGCCGGTTGATTCTTCGGCAGGCGCGGCGCCGGCTTCGTGGTATTCGGCGTCCTGGTTGACCTGCCACAGATCGTAGAGCGGCGTGTTGGCGAGAATGTTTTCCACGCACAACATCGCCGTCATCATGGCATGGTCCTGGTTGTTGTATTTGTGCATGCCGTTGCGGCCGACCAGGTGCAGGTTCGGATACGTCGTCGTAAACCGGATAGGCTTTTTTCTGGCGCACGACCGTGCCGTCGACGACGTCGCCCTCCTCGGCGAGACCGATCTTAATGAGCTCGCGTTTAGCGAGCTCGATTAAATCTTCGTCGCGCGATTCCCAGAGCCCGTCGCCTTCGAAACAGAAATATTCCAGGCCGTAACAAGCTTTGTCGGAGTCGGGCACCATCTCGGGCGACCACGATTTGAAATTCTGGACCCGGCCAACCGTCACGCGTGGATCGTGGATGTAAATCCAGTTGTCGGCGAATTTGTTTCGCTCTTTCAGAATGAGCATGACAGTAAGGAAATCGCGATACTTGAGGCTCGCGGCGGCGCGCAACGTGCGCTCGGACACCAGAGGGGTGAGTCCGCGAACGAGGGCGCGCATCGGCGCGGACGAGATGACGTGATCGGCTTGGAGCCTCTGCTCGTTGCCTTGTCGATCTTGGAACCGCAGAGTCCATGTCGATGTTGCATCGTCGTAAGCGCAGCCGACGACTTTGCAGCCCATGTGAATCTGGCCGCCCATCGTTTTCACTTTTTCGGCGCACGCTTCCCACATCATGCCCGGCCCTTTACGCGGGTAGCGGAACGAATTGATCAATGTCTTGATAACGTGGGAGCGGTCGCCGTTGTAATGCTGCGGAATCAACGCGTTCTTGATCGCGCTGCCGAGCGAGAGGCCTTTGATGCGTTGCGCCGCCCAGTCGGCTGAGATTTCTTTGCAGTTCATCCCCCAGACCTTTTCGGTGTAGCTCTTGAAGAAAATCCGGAAGAGCCGGCGACCGAACTGGTTGCTCACCCAGTCTTCGAAATTTCGCGGCTCGCGCACCGGAAACAAGCGCGTCTTCAACCAGGAAACGACGCAAAGAAATGATTCGAAGATGCCGAGCTTCACCAGCGCCTCGAACGGCTTCAACGGATAGGTGAAGAATTTCCCATTGTAATAAATGCGCGACGAGCGCGGCCGCTGGAGCATGTCGTTAGGCAAAATCTCCGTCCAGAGGTCTTCGACCGCTTTCGATTTGGAGAAAAAGCGGTGGCCGCCGATATCGAAATGGAATCCTTTGTAGGTCACCGTGCGCGAAATCCCGCCGACGTAAGCCGGGTCCGCCTCGAGCACGACCACATCGACATCGTTCTTGGAAAGCAGATACGCGGCGGTCAAACCCGCCGGACCGGCTCCGATGATGACGACAGTTGTTTTCAATTGTGTTAAGCGACCCAGTTTCCGCGGGTGAAATTCCACACGTACCAACCCTGCACGCTCAGCCCGGCGACGCTGCCGAGCGCCACCGCCGCCATCCCAAATACCCGCAGCCAAACTGGCGGCGCGCTAAACTGACTCAAAAAATGCAGCAACGCCAGCACGATTAGCGCGTGCGCGCAAAACTGATACCGCATCATACTTTCCATCTCCACGCCGGCGACTCCAGTGACTGCGATGTAATAAACGATTGCCGCGCAAAAATAGATGCCTGCGCGAACGCGCCAGTGGGTGTGGCGGCGGACCGCTGCGGCAATCTCGCAAACGGCGATGCCAACAAAAACTAGCGCGCCCAGAGTCATCGACATCTGGCTCATCTGCCTGGGATCATTGAGCGGCGGAATGACCCAGCGATAACTCGACGGTTTAAAAACGGCGAGGTAATCGGGAATGATTCCCCAGCCCGCCAGCTGGGTAAGCATGTAAAGATCCCAGCGGCCCCAGCGCAGCTGACAATAAAGGAAAAATACGAACGCGCCCAACATCGCGACGATCATCAAAAAAACCGCAACGCCGTACTCGCGCCGCCAGGTGCGCAGGTTGCGCAGCGTGCTCCAGCCGTTAGCAAAAACTTTGCGCACGACCGGGAACGCGGCGAGATTTTTGCCGCCCGTCCTTCAGCGCTGCTCCAGTAAATGAAACCGACCAGCGCCATCAAAAAGAGCGACTCGGAATACGCGGCGACAAGAAAGAACGCCGCTGGATGCGCCAGGACCGACAAGGCGCCAAAAAACCGCAGAGACAGCGACAAGTTCCATCGTTCGCAGAACAGAAAGAAGTAAGTCCAAAAGCCCCAGGCCGCGGCTTGCGCGGTGACGAGCAGCGCGTTGCCGGTCTGAAGCTGAAAACATTTGCGCACCAAGCCAGCGATTGCGGGATACGCCGGAAAGAAAGCGACGTTCGATACCTCCATCACTTTGTGACTGATTGGCGGAACGATTGTTTGGAAACCGCTGTCGACGATGTTGGCGAACCAGTAGCTGTCGTGCTGGATCAAAGTCGAGTAGCGATAGGAAAGCGGACCTTCGGGCGCGAGCAGAGACACGGCGAGGGTGAGTTGCGCCAGGGTGAGCAAAAAACCGGCAACCAGCGCTTTAACTGCTGGCCACGAGCCACTAAGAATCTCAGCCATCGCGGATGCCGAGGAAATAGAAAAGCTTTGGCGATTGCAAGAATTTGTCAGATGCGCCGCTGGCGCGGTGGCAAACTGCATGGGTTTTGGTTCCGGTTGCGTCCCAAATGGCAGACGTTTGACGACGACGCGTTGGCTTTATTCGCTCAATGCGCCGCCGTCCAAATATCGACAATTTGTAGCCGCTAGGCGTTGCCCGCATGCCAACGGCTACACTATGCCGCCCCTTCTTCCTCCACGCCGACGAGCTCGCGGTAAATTTCTTCGTAGCGATCAGTCGCCGTTTCCCAGGAAAAGTCGCGCCCCATTGCGCGGCGCATCAGCGTCTTCCAAAGCGGCAGCTCGCGAAAAACTTCGCGCGCGCGTTTGATTGAATCCCAAAAGGCGTCAGTCGAATAGTCGTAGCAGAGAAAACCATCACCCCTGTCGCTCGTGGGATCGTAATCCTCGATGATATCCTGAATGCCGCCGGTCGCGCGCGCAACCGGGAGCGCACCGTATTTCAAGCTATACATCGCGGTCAACCCCGCGGGCTCGAATCGCGACGGGATAAGTGTGATGTCCATGCCGCCTTCAATCAGATGGGCGAGCACTTGGTCGTAGGCACGCTCGTAAGCGAATTTTGTCGGGAACCTACGGGCGGCGACGGCAAGCGCTGTTTCGCAACCGGGGTCGCCTTCGCCAAGAATGATCAGCCGCACGTCGTCTGAAAGCAGTCGGTCGAGCGCCGGGACGAGAATTTGGAAGCCTTTTTCTTCGACGACGCGCGTCACCATTCCAAAGACCGGACCGCCGGGAGCCGGCGCGAGTTGCAGTAGTTTGCCGGAAGCAGCGGATCGTTTGTGGGATCCCAGCGCTTGTAATTGGCACCATGCAGGATGGCGGTGAGCTTGTATGCGTTTTCGCGCAACACCGCGTCGAGCCCGCAGCCGAATTGCGGGCTAAGCATCTCGCGCCGGTAATGCTCGCTCACCGTCGTGATCTTGTCGGCATAAAGAATTCCGCCCTTGAGGAAATTCACTTTGCCGAAAAATTCGATGCCGTGGAGCGTGAAGAAACGCTCCGGCAAATTCGTCAGGCGAAAATCGAGTCCCCAAAAGCTGCCTTGCTCGGCGAGATGATGAATCGTCAGCACGCTGCGAAACGGCAGACGATGGGCGTGCACGTAAACCGGCACCAGTGCCGGCGCCCAATCGTGGACATGCAGGACTTGCGGCGCCGGCGTTAAGCGGCGCGCCAATTCCACCGCCGCCTTACTAAAAAAAACGAAGCGGGCGGCATTGTCTTCGTAGCGACCGCCGTGCTCGCCGTAAATTCCCGGCCGATCGAAGAGTTCGTCACATCGGACAAAGAAAAACTGAACGCCACTCGCGCTGCGGCCTTCAAGGTATTCGGCATTGTGCGTTTTGTCGCCGACCCGAACCTCTACAGTAATTCCGGTCTCTTCGGCGTGAAACACGGGGTTCTTGCGAATCTCACGATAAAATGGCAGTGCCACAGCGACATCGTGCCCTCGTGCACGCAACGCCGCCGGCAGCGCGTCCATTACATCGACAAGCGCGCCGGCCCGCAAGAGCGGCGGACCTTCCGCGCTGATCATCAGAATTCTCATGGAAAAACTTGCTGTCGCGGTTTGATCGTTGAGCGCAACGCGGGCGAATTCAAGCGAGGAACCCTCCCCCAGTCCCTCACGGCATCTCCAGGAATGTCACGCCTCGTGGCGTCCTCAAACGGATCCGGGGAAACGGCAGCTGCAGCTTGCTGATAAGTTCGTGCACCGGATGCTGCGGCCCGGTGTCGTGGATGCCGACGATCGCGCCGGCCGAGAAGTGCGGCCGGAGTCGCACGAGCTCGTGCACGCGCTGAATGATGTGGCTGTCGAGCCAGGCGAAATCGATCGACTCGCCCGGCATTGGTGTCCACAAACCCGAGTCGCGCGCGAGAACTTCGACTGGAAGATCGCGGCAGCGCGTGCGCGCGATTGCGGCGAGCGCGGCGTCGTGCTCGAGCGTCACCAATCGGCCGCGGCCATTCGCGAGTAACGCGCGGCCGATGGCCTCGGCCGTGTATCCATAGCTGGTGCCCGTCTCCAGTACGAGGCGCGGCTTCGTCGCACGCACGAACGCCGCCACCAGGTCGGTGACCTCGCGCTCCGTCGAATCATAATCGTATGCTTCCCACAGCTCCGGTTCAGGGCACCACGAGCTTGACGGAGTGAACTCGCTCTCACGCGGCACGCGACACCTCCGGCATCGTTTTCAGCGCGCCGGTCGGCGCAGCGATTAACCTGAGCCGGCAGGCAAACAGTCCAGCGCCGACCGATCTAGTTCCACGAACCATGCGAACTCCGTTGTATTTGCAAGATTGTGTGCCGCGGCTCCGCATCAATTCAATACAAATGCCGCAAGCCATGCCGTGTTTCGCCCGCGACCCTTGTTGCCAGCGATTCTCACCAGCCACTGCCGCTTCCGCAGCATCTTCACAACAAATCTTCTCCGATCGTTTGAGATCTCTTGTTCTAATAACTAACAGATCGTAAGAACGAGCAAACAGTCTGACGCGAGCACCGCCGTGGTAACGCACGACAATATCCGAAAACCTAACAAAACCCGGCATAATCCATAGTCTCATGCGGCAGTAACAAAAACTCTGATGCCTTCAGCCAGCAATTTGGTGTTTGACAGCAAAACCAAAGGTGTAACAATGGACGCCCCCCAGAGCCAGGCAGGCTATGGGTACGCGTACGCTCAGACCCCCACGCAGATTGATTCGAATCTGCCTCGTGTCCGCTTTCGTGACAGCGATGACATACGCCCAAGATCCTACACCGACTCCGGTTGAGACGCCGACTCCCACGCCTACGCCGGTCGAAACTCCTACACCAACTCCGACTGACACGCCAACCCCATCTCCCACTCCGACCCCTAGTCCTACTCCTTCTCCGACACCATCGCCGTCTCCGACGCCAACCCCGACAGCAACTCCTAGTCCCACGCCGTCACCAACTCCCAGTCCCTCTCCTTCTCCTACACCTTCTCCGAGTCCGACGCCTAGTCCCACTCCTTCTCCGACGCCATCGCCCTCTCCGACGCCAAGCCCGACGCCGGTGAACGACCGATGTCTCGGCGCAATTCTGCTTTCAGCCGGGGTAACGAGAACAGATAGCACCGCGAACGCGACAGCGACCGGGGATCCTGTGCCGACATGCCAGCCAAGTTTTGGCAAAGGGGTCTGGTATGCCTTTACACCTGCAATTAACGGCACCGTGACAGTGAACACGTGCGGCAGTGGTTTCGACACAGTCGTCCAGGTTTATACGGGCATGTGCACTGCACTTACGCCAGTCACGAACGGCTGTAATGACAATAACGGAGCGAGCTGCTCTGGCCTGCAAGCGAGCGTGAGCTTCGACGGCACTGCAGGCACAACTTACCGCATTTTGGTCGGTGGCGCCAACTCAGCTAGTGCCGCTGTGACCGTAGTGGCCGACGTGAGCCCCACACCTACCCCGACTCCTACACCGTCGCCGACTCCTACACCGACTCCAACACCTAGCCCATCGCCAACACCAACACCAACACCGACTCCTACTCCTAGTCCTAGTCCAAGTCCTAGTCCTAGTCCTAGTCCAA
>QHPZ01000019.1 GCA_003219225.1 Verrucomicrobiota bacterium
TGGTCGAGCGCTACTTCGGTATCAAACTGGCCAAGGGATCGCAGAAGGCCAATTGGGGCCGGCGTCCACTGCCCAAACGCATGCTCGAATATGCGATCAACGATACGCATTATCTTTTGCCCCTGGCCGATCGCTTGGAAGCCGACCTGCGCCAGCTCGATCGGCTCGAATGGTTTCGACAATCATGCCAGCGCGCTCTGGAACAGGCCGCGCTCTCGCGTGTGCGCAATGAAGATGAAGTGTGGCGTGTCCCCGGCTCCGGCGCGCTCCGCGGACGCGCCGCCGCCGTGTTGCGGGCGCTCTGGCGATGGCGTGAAGAGGAAGCCGCCCGCGCCGATCGCCCACCGTTTCATATTTTACAAAACGAGGAGCTCGTGCGCGCGGCGCAGAGTTTTGCCGCAGAACAGGTGCCCGATTACCGCCATTTTTCGCCGCGCCGGCGCAAAGCTTTCCGGGACGCGGCGCAAAGCGCACTCGAACTGTCAGAAACAGAATGGCCGATCGCGCGCCGTCGTTCAGGGTCGCGACCGACTGCGGAAACCATCCGAGAGACTGAAGAACTGCGGCGCCGGAGAGACAAGGCCGCCAAGCAGCTCGGACTCGAACCTGCATTCATCGCGCCGCGCGCCACGCTCGAAGCGCTCGCCGCCGACAAAACGCGCGGGCAAAGTTTGCTCGTCCCTTGGCAGCGCGAGTTGCTGGAACTTCCTTGAAGTAGAGACGCCGCGGTGCGGCGGCCGCTAACGTTCCAGGGCCGCGCGAGGAGCGGGCACTCATTGTGACAATGTTTTGGCCGAGATTTTTTGCGAAGCGATCTTTACCGATCGCTGTGCGCGCATCGCCGGCCGCGCCTTGCTGCCTCGCGTTGCTTCTGGCCAGTGCCGCAAGCCTGTGCGCGCAAACTGTGCAGACAACCCAGAATGTTGAGCGCGCGGAGTTGCTGCGCACCGCGCCGGGTTTTCCGCCCGCGCCCGTCGGTTCTCCGGCTCCGGTTGAGGGCGGTTTCGCCGCCGCCAGTCCGAATGATGCCGATCTGGGCCAGCAACAAATCCTGAAGGCCGTCGAACAATACAAGGCCTTCACCATCCAACTGGGTGCGCCAATCTATTACACTTCTAACGCCGCGCTGGTTCGCCGCGGTGAACAGGGTGACGTGATTATCGCGCCGGGTGCCGGGATAACGTTCATGCCGCCAATCACCAAGACCCTTTTCATGGAATTGGGCATCCAGGAACAGATCTTTGAATACGCCGATTTAGACGAGCTAAATTTCCAAAGCTTGGACATGATCGCGGGCCTCGTTTAGAACCACTTTTTTACTGTTGGCGCGGAGTTGCCGATTCGTTACAGTCGTGCCCAGCAATTTTCGATCGGCGTGAGGGCGAACCTGAGTGTTTCTGCGTTTCCAGAAGAGCCGCAGCGCAACGATTACGAAGCTTATGTCGGCTATCTGGCGAGTTTGAGCCGCTCCTTTGTCGTCGATGCGGTTGCCCGCGTAGTCGTGCACGATTATCACTTCGGCGATCGCGCGGACGTGAACGAGATTCTCGGACTCGGCGCCAGCTATCGGATAACTGACTGGTTCGCTGTCAGTGCCCTCGCCAATTTTGCCTGGAATCAATCAAATCACAGTGTGTTCGACTACAAGGTCGGCAACGTCGGCGGCGCAGTTGCGCTGACATTGAGGTTTTAATGCATATGAAAAGTGTTCATCCCCTCTCAATCTCGTCGCTTCGGCGTTGGGCCGTCGTCGCCAGCGTCTCGGTCGCTGGT
>QHPZ01000020.1 GCA_003219225.1 Verrucomicrobiota bacterium
GTCGATCTTGGCGCGGGCGAGGGAACGCTCTCGCAATTACTCGCCCGCAACGCGCGCAAGGTCATCGCGATTGATAACTCCCCAAAGATGGTCAAGTTCGGGTCGCAGCTCGCGCGCAAACACGGCATCAAAAATCTCGAGTACAGGCTCGGCGACATCGAGGACCCGCCGGTCGCGAGCATGAGCGTCGATCTGGCTCTTCTCAGTCAGGCGCTGCACCACGCGATCAAACCGGAGCGCGCGATTGCCTCGGCCTATCGGATTCTAAAAAAGAACGGCCGCCTGGTTGTTTTGGATTTGCTCCGCCACAATTTCGAAAAGGCGCGCGAACTTTATGCCGATCACTGGCTCGGATTCAGCGAAGTACGATTGCATCACCTCCTGGAGAAGGCCGGTTTTCGCGACATCGAAGTAAGCGTGGTGGCGCGGGAAAAACAAAGCCCGCATTTTCAAACCGTCTACGCGACCGGCGTAAAGTAGACAGATTCCGCCTCGGTTTTTCGCGGCTGGAGTGTTTAACTGCGAGGCATGAAACGAACGCTCGTTCTAATGTCGATCTTGTCGGTGAGCGCATGCGTTGTATCGGCGTCGCAGCCCGCGCTCACGATCTACAACCAAAACTTCGCGGTCGTGCGCGATTCGGTGCCAGTCGATCTAAAACAAGGCGTCAACGATGTGCGGTTTACAGAAACCACCGCGCATTTGGAGCCGGATTCGGTCATTTTGCGCGACCCAAGCGGGAAGACAAAATTGCAAATCCTCGAACAGAACTACCGCAACGATCCGGTTTCGCAGGAATTGTTATTGTCGATCTTCGAAGGCAAGACGATCGAGTTTCTGGTCACCGAGCCGAATCAGCCGGCCAAAATCGTGCCGGGGAAAATTATTCGCAGTGGCTACGTTCCGCACGCACAGGAAGCAATGCAGCGCTACGGCCAAACATATTACCGATCACAGATGAGCGCGGCTGGAATGACGGCCCAGCCAATCATCGAGGTGGACGGCAAGTTGCGCTTCAGCTTGCCCGGCCAGCCTTTATTTCCGCAGCTCGGCGGCGACACGATTTTAAAGCCAACCATTGACTGGCGAATCAACAGCGACAAAGCCGGCAAGCTCGAGGCGGAGCTTGCCTACATCACCGGCGGAATGAGCTGGGAAGCAAGCTACAACATCGTCGCGCCGGAAAAGAGCGACCTTCTCGATCTGGTCGGCTGGGTGACGATGGATAATCAAAGCGGGAAGACATTCGAGAACGCGAAGATCAAATTGATGGCGGGCGATGTGAGCAAAATTCAACGCCGTGAGGATGTTTTTTTAGGTAACGAAGAGTTCGCGGTGCAGGGGGCGGCCGCCGCTCCGCCGACGGTCACCGAAAAAGCGTTCGAGGATTATCATCTTTATAGCCTGGCGCGCCCTGCCACGTTGCACGATCGCGAGACGAAACAGGTTGAATTCATTCGCACAAACGGTGTGAAATCGGAGCGGGTTTACGTTTATGACGGCATGAAAATCGATTGGCAGCGGTACCGCGGCTACTCGATGGAAAACATGCGCAACAATCAGGAAATCGGGAATGAATCCGACCCGAAGGTCGCGATCATGCGTGAGTTCAGGAATTCGGAAGCGAACCATCTCGGCCTGCCGCTACCGAAAGGCCGGGTGCGCTTTTACAAGCAGGATGAGGACAAGCAACTGGAGTTCACCGGCGAAAACGTAATCGATCACACGCCCAGGGACGAAACGCTGCGGGTCTACACCGGCAACGCATTTGATCTCGTTGGCGAACGCCGCCGCACCAATTACAAGATAGACACTTCGAAAAACTGGCTCGATGAATCGTTCGAGATCAAACTGCGCAATCACAAGAAGGAACCGGTCGAGATTCGTGTGATCGAACATCTTTTCCGCTGGTTTACGTGGGACATCACGGAAAAATCGGACCCATTTGTGAAGACAAACGCGCAGACGGTCGAGTTCCGGGTTCAACTGAAGCCGGACGAAGAAAAGACAATGCGCTACACGGTGCATTATTCGTGGTGAATCACTGGGGGCGTTGATTAAAACCCTCATCTGATTCAGCAGGCGTTGCAGCACCGCATTTTCAGACAATTTTTGCGACCGGGGTGAAGTGAACGGCAGTAGACGTCTTTCTGTCTAACAGGTTGCCGTTGAACTATAATCGCGAAAGTTCCCGATCTGTTGTTATGGCCGGTTTCTTCGAAGAAGTGCAACGGCGAAAGGTGTATCGCGTGGCGGCGGCGTACATCATCGCCGCCGGTGGGATCATTCAACTGGCTTCGGCGGCTTTCCCGGCGTGGGAACTGCCCACCTGGGCGTTGCGGCTGGTGATTGTTTTGCTGCTGGTTGGTTTTCCGATTGCGCTGATTCTGGCGTGGGCATTCGATGTAACGCCGCAGGGAATCAGAACCACGACCGCACCGGCAGTGCCGGGCGCGCACCGGCGGCGCAACCTGCTGATGTTGATCGGCACCGGGGTAGTTTTTTCCGCGGCTGCCGGCTTCTTTTTGTTGCCGCGCTTGTCCGCACGCAAGATCGACAAATCGATCGCGGTGCTGCCGTTTGAGAATCTCAGCGCCGAGCAAGAGAACGCTTATTTTGCCGACGGCATCCAGGACGACATTCTCACCAACCTGTCGAAAATCGGGGATATGAAAGTCATCTCGCGCACGTCGGTAATGCAATATAAAGGCAAAACGCCGAACGTGCGCGACATCGGCAAGGCGTTGGGGGTTTCCACGATCCTGGAAGGGAGTGTCCGGCGGGCTGGCAATCGTGTCCGGGTTAATGTGCAATTGATCGACGCCACAACCGACGAGCATCTTTGGGCGAGCGATTACGACCGCGATCTCACCGACGTCTTCGCCATCCAAACCGATCTCGCCCAAAAAATCACCGACGCGCTTCAGGCGAAACTGTCGCCCAGCGAAAAGGCGCAGATTGAGCGCAAACCGACGCAGAACAACGAAGCTTACCTCGCTTTCATGCAGGGGCAGGAATTGTTTTACCGGCCGGACAAGTTGCGCGGCGATTCGATGAAAGCCGAGCAGCTTCTGGAGGAAGCGACAAGGCTCGATCCGCAATTTGCCGACGCCTTTGCCCTGTTGGGCGGCGTGGAAAATTGGATCTATCACAGCGTCGACCCGCTTCCGGCGCGGGCGGAAAAAGCACGCGCGGCGATAAGCAAAGCGCTACAGCTGCAACCGGATCTGCTTTGGGCCCATTTTTCGCAGGGGTTTTATTACTATTACATCGACCGCGACTACGAACGCGCGCTCACCGAGTTTGCCATCGCTCAGCGCGGCCTGCCGAATTCCTCTGACGTTTATCTGGCGCGCGCATCAATCGAGCGTCGGCAGGGGAAATGGTCGGAATCGACCGCGAATTTCGAAAAGGGAGCTTCGCTCGATCCCAAGAACGCCTGGGTCTTGCAAAACCTGGCCTACAATTACATGGCGACAAAAAAATACGATCTTGCCGACAAAACGCTGGATCGCGCAATTGAAGCTGCGCCACACAGTTTTTCTGCGCGCGGCGAGAAAGCCAAACTGGCGATCGAATCGAGAGGCGATCTCAGTGTGGCTGAGAACATGTTGGCCCAAGCTCCGCCGGGCTTCGACCCGGAAGGACTAATTACCTTCAGTCGCGTCTACGCGCTGATATTGCAGCGGAAATTCGCTGAAGCTTTGCCAATCGTGCAACGTTGGCCGGATGAAATAATTCACGGCGACAGCACTGCGCCCAAGCCGAAAGCTTCGCTGGAGGGTTTGCTTTATTTTTTGTCGGGCGATAAAGCGCGGGCACAAGCTGCATATCAGCGCGCGCGCCCGCTGGCCGAACAATCATTGCGCGAAGGTCCTACCGATCCTGCTCGTCATCTGGAGCTCGCATTCATTTTGGTGGGGCTGAACCAGAAGGATGAAGCGATCGCGGAAGCTCGCCGCGCCGCCGAATTGCTGCCGGAATCGAAGGACGCCTTCGACGGTCCACAGATCACAGCCGCTCTCGCCCAGATTTACGCTTTGACTGGTGAGAAGGACCGAGCCTTCGAATTGCTCGATCACTCTCTCAATACGCCGAATGGAGTTACTGTGCCTGCTCTGAAGATCGATCCGGTGTGGGACCCGATTCGTAACGATGCGCGTTTCCAGGCGTTGATCGACAAGTACGGTGCGAAAGCTTAGCGCCGTAATCGTTCTACTCGTTTGCGCGACTGCGCGCGCCGAGTGGAAAAGCATTTCCACACAGTGGGAGCCCGGGGCGGCGAAATCGCTCGAACATGGCTACATCGTGGTGGAAGAAAGTGGGACCGGCGAGCGTGCCTCGGTGGAGGTTGCGCTCTTCTCAACGAAATCGTTCAAACTGCGCGTGATCGATCAGCCGAATGAGCCCCGTGGCGATCTAGGCGAAGTAATTCCGCGCGAAAAATCTCTCGCCGGGATCAATGGCGGCTACTTTACTCCCGAATACGTGCCAATCGGGCTGCGGATTGTCGATGGCAACGTGATCGCGCCGCTGCAACGGGCGCGTTTGCTCACCGGTGTGCTCGCGGTTTCCAGCCGCACTGTTCAGATTCTGCGTCTTGCGGAATTTTCGACAAAACCGAAGTGGGACGCGGCGCTCGAATGCGGTCCCTTTTTAGTTGATGCGGGACAGCGGGTAAGCGGCCTCGAAAATTCGCGCACCGCTCGGCGAACATTCGCCGCGATCGCGCGAGACGAACGTGTTGCGCTCGGGTTTTGTTCCGACGTCACGCTGGCGGATTTATCGAAGATTTTGACCGCGCCGCTCGCCTCCGATTTGAAAATCTGGCGCGCGCTCAATCTCGACGGCGGTTCCTCGAGCGCGTTCTGGTTCAAACGCCGCGACGGCAGCGCGTTCTCCATTTCGGAAGAGAAACCGGTGCGCGATTTTGTGGCGGTAGTGGCGCGATAAAAAGCTGGTGGGGCGACGCGCTGCGGAGCCGTCGAAAAATTAGTCGGCTCGACAGAGTCTCGCCCCACCATTTTGGTTACGGCGATGCGAACATTTGGCGGTTTTAAAACAGGTGACCGGTTTTTTCACGGTGAAATTCGCGGCGGCGAAGTGCACGCACTCGCGAAACCGTACTGGCTCGGAATCGAACCAACCGGCGAAGTCCGCGCTCTCGCTGAAGTAGTTGTCGATCTTGCCGTCGCCCCGTCGAAGCTCATCGCGGTCGGTCTCAATTATGCCGATCACATCACCGAGATGAAACGGACGCCGCTCGGCACGCCGCTCATCTGGTTCAAAGCGCCGAGTTCACTTTTAGCGCACAACGGCACGATCGCGATCGCGTTCCCTGAGCATCAAACCGATTTCGAGCTCGAGCTTGCTGTGGTGATCGGTCGCAACGCAAAAAACATCTCCGCCGAACAAGCCCGCGATCACATTTTCGGTTACACTGTCGGCCTGGACATCAGCGACCGCGATCTGCAACAGCGCGAAAAACAATTTGGCCGCTGCAAGTCGTTCGATACTTACAGATGTCGATGTTCGTGATCTGCCCCTCGAGCTCCGGCACAACGGCGTGGTGCGTCAGCGCGCTCACACCAGCCAGATGATTTATTCCGTTGCCGACCTCGTCGCTTTCGCGAGTCAATCGCTGACGCTGTTGCCGGGCGACGTCATTTTGACCGGCACTCCCTCGGGCGTCGGTCCGCTTCGCGCGGGCGATGAACTCGAAGCGCGGGTCGACAACTGGCCGCCGCTGCGCAATCGCGTCGCGCACGCACGCTAGTTGCCACTCATCGCAGCGTCCCACGTCTGCTCCGCGCGCCGATGCTTCCGCGCGTTTTACATCCTCCGGGCGCAGATGATACGAAATAAAGAAGCAACCGTCGGCTGCGAGAAAACGTTAAATCGGTAAAAGGTGAAAACTTTTGCTCGACTCGGCCTAAAACGGTTTGGGATAAATAAGATACAGACCAAACGGCCACCTCAAATTGCCAGACTTATGAAAACATATCTCACTCTTTGCTTCAGTCTCATTACGCTCGTCGCGTTCGCGCAGACTCCGCCGCCACCTCCACCGAACGCGCCGGCCAGCGCGCCGCCCCAAGCCGCCGGTGCGCTGCCCAATGTGCCGGTGCCGCCGCCCACAACAGGAATGACCCCGGTGGCCGCGTCACCTGCAGCGGGAGCACCTGCACCGGGAGCGCCGCCAGCGGCCGCGAGTCCAAGCGGGAGTCCAGCGGCCGGGGAGAGCAGTGGCGTGTGGGGGCCGCGCGTGATGACAGGCAATTTTCTGATCGACAACTTCCGCAAAGGCGGCCCGGTGATGTGGCCTATCCTGATCATCTCGATCGTCGCGCTCACGGTCGTGATCGAGCGCGTGTTCTGGTGGACGGGCCGCTGGTTCCGGCGCGATCCCAAACGGATCGAAAAAGTTTTCACCGCGATCGAGGTGAACGATGTGACCGAAGCGTCGCGGCTGTGCCGCGGCTCGCGCGACCCGGTTCTGCGCATGATGTGGAACGGCCTGAACCATCAACACGCCTCGTTGCAGGGAGCGTTGCAAGTGGCAGCCGGGATTGAGATCAAGCGCGCCGGTCGATTCCTCGTCGTGATGGACACACTGGTGACACTGGCGCCGTTGCTCGGCCTATTGGGAACTGTCACCGGACTGATTCGTTCGTTCAGCTTTCTCGGGAACGAAGAACTGGCCGTGCAAGCGGTGACCGGCGGTATCGCCGAGGCGCTGATCGCCACGGCCTGCGGTCTGGGCATCGCGATCTTCTCGCTCATTCCGTTTAACTTTTTCACCTCGCGCGTGTCTAACTTGGAGTTCGAACTGCAAACCGCAGCGACGAACCTCGAAGTGATGCTTCAAGCCCAACAAAGGGGAGAGCGCGAGGGCGTGGCCATTGAAAGCGCCACGCCGTCCTCGGCCACGCGTTCATCGATCTAAGGATCTGCGATGCACATCGGTTCACCTGTTCCTCATAAGAAAGCGCGGATCGAGATCATCCCCTTGATCGACATCATGTTCTTTCTGCTCGCCAGTTTCATGATGGTGAGCTTGAGCCAGACCCACATGAAAGGGATCAAGGTGAACCTGCCCACCGGCCAGTCGGGCGAGACACAGTCCAAGCGCGACTACATCAGCGTCTCGGTCGATGCCAACGGCTACCCTTATTTCGACAAGGAACAGATGGATTACGACAAACTCGCCCAGCGATTGCAAACGGTGCATCAGGAAAATCCCGAGGCGAAAGTGTTCGTGCGCGGTGATGCCAACACCCCGCACATCAACATCATTCATGTGCTCGAGATCCTGAGGAACGTTGGGTTCTTGAAAGTGGCGTTCGAAATTAAAAGTGAGGCCGCTAGGGGTGTGCCAGCCCCGGGCGGAAGGTAAACTATGCCGGAAGCACCTGGTCCCAGACCGCTCCTCTTTCGTCCGCCGCCGCGCTGGCATGTGTGGGCGGCGCTCGGTGGCGCTTTGCTCATTCATATAGGTGCCGTCGTCGCGGCGATGAAGCGCGAAGAGCCGCCGCCAAATCTCGCCGATATTCCAACCGCAGTCGTCGAGGCGACAATGGAGGCTGCGCCCGAGCCGACGCCACCGCCGGAGGAAGTTGTGACCGCGACGCCGCCGCCCGAGCCGGAAGCTACGCCCGAGTATGTAGAAGAGCGCACGCCGCCGCCCCATCTCAAGCGCCAAAGCGCTCGCCACCTACGCGCCGCGCCCGCAATATCCGTACGAAGCGCGCAGCCGCCACATCACCGGAAGCGGTGTTTGCGTGGTGGATGTTGATGTCGGCAGCGGCAGCGTCACCGGTGCGTCGATGGCACAAAGCATCGGCAGCCCCATTCTCGATAACGCCGCCATGAGCGCATTCCGGCAATGGCGATTCAGGCCGGGCTCAGTTTCAAAGGTCAAAATCCCGATCACCTTCACCATGACCGGCGCCTCATATTAGCTATGCGAGTCACGTCTCCGGTTCCCAAAAAACGCGCCCGCATCGAGATCATCCCCTTGATCGACATCATGTTCTTTCTGCTCGCCAGTTTCATGATGGTGAGCTTGAGCCAGACCCACATGAAAGGGATCCGTGTGAATCTCCCCTCCGGCCCTCCGCCGCCCTCTCAGCAGCAAAAGGATTATGTCTCGATCAAGGTGCGCGAAGGTAACGTCGTGACTTTTGACGACAAAATCGTTCCGCCCGACCAGGTCTTGCCGCAGTTGTATCAGCTGCATCAAGGCAATCCGGAAATCAAAGTGTCGATCAGCGCCGATGGAATGGCGATGCACGGCGATGTGATCACAGTGCTCGACGAAGTCCGCCGCGTGCGCCGCCGCCTCCGCCGAAGCGTTAATCGAACGTGCCTCTTGCCACGGCAGCGCGAAGCGCATGGACGGCTCGCGCACGATGACTGATCTTGTTTTTCACGTACGCGGGTAATTCACCGAACGTCCGGTCGTAGCCGTTCGGCAGAAAAACCGGGTCGTACCCGAAACCAGCGGAACCCCGCGCCACATCGACGATCATCCCTTCAACGATGCCGGAAAAAACTCCCAGAACCTTGCCCGCACGCACGAGCGCGAGCACGCAGCGGAAGCGAGCGCTGCGCTGCGAGCGTTTATGTTCTCCGACGCGCTGCATTGCGCGCAGCAATTTCTCGATATTCTGCTTATCGGTCGCGCCTTCGCCAGCGTAGCGTGCCGAGAAAATTCCGGGCGCACCGCCGAGCGCGTCAACTTCGAGACCCGAATCGTCTGCCAGGACGAACAATTGTCGATCTTGTGAGATGGCGATCGCTTTTGATCGCGCGTTTTCTGCAAACGTGCAGCCGGTTTCTTCCGGCAGCGTGATCTCGGGAAAGACGCTGAGGTCGCGTACGGCGAAATCGTCGCCGAGCAATTCGCGGAACTCGCGCGCCTTATGCGCGTTGCGCGTCGCGACCAGCAATTCCATTTTCTTTTCCTGTTTTCCTGTCCGCCACTGGACGGACTCGCTGTAGCGAGCTTTCCTAAGAGCATAATTCCGATGAGCAGCGAACGGCGCAAATCTTATCCCTTCGATCGAATCGAGCCGAAATGGCAGGCGATCTGGGACGAGCGGCAACTCTTCCACGCCCCAAGTCCGGGCGAGCCGGACTTCGATCCAGGCAAACCGAAGTTTTACATCCTCGACATGTTCCCGTACCCGAGCGGCGCGGGTTTGCACGTTGGTCATCCGGAGGGCTACACCGCGACCGACATTATCGCGCGCTACGAACGGATGCGCGGCTTCAACGTTTTACATCCGATGGGCTGGGACGCGTTCGGTTTGCCGGCCGAGCAATATGCAATCAAGAGTGGCCAACATCCGGCAATTACCACGCGCGAGAACGTCGCCAAATTCAAATCGCAGCTGAAACGAATCGGCTTCTCCTATGACTGGCAGCGCGAGATCAACACGACCGACCCGCATTATTACAAATGGACGCAGTGGATTTTTCTTCAGATCTACAAGATCAAGAGTGGGCAGCACCCGGCAATTACCACGCGCGAGAACGTCGCCAAATTCAAATCGCAGCTGAAACGAATCGGCTTCTCCTACGATTGGCAGCGCGAGATCAACACGACCGACCCGCATTATTACAAATGGACGCAGTGGATTTTTCTTCAGATCTACAACTCCTGGTTTAATGCGCAGAGCAACAAAGCCGAACCGATCTCCACATATCGCGGCGATAATCCCGACGAAGTCCGGCTCGCGTATGTCGCCGATGTGCCGGTGAACTGGTGTCCCGAGCTTGGTACCGTGTTGGCGAACGAGGAAGTGGTCGACGGCAAAAGCGAGATCGGCGGGTTTCCAGTTGTTAGGCGGCCCATGCGACAATGGATGCTGCGCATCACTGCTTACGCCGAACGATTGCTCAACGAATTGGACGGTCTCGATTGGCCGGAGGGAATCAAATTGCTCCAACGGAATTGGATCGGCCGCAGCGAAGGTGCCGAGATCGATTTCAACATCGACAATAGCGAAGAAAAGATCCGCGTGTTTACGACACGCCCGGACACACTTTACGGCGCGACCTACATGGTGCTCGCGCCCGAGCATTCACTTGTCGATCTTGTCGTGACCGAAGAGCAATGGCCGGCGCTACGCAATTATCGCGAGCGTGCCGCGCGCAAGAGTGACTTGGAGCGCACCGATCTGGCGAAAGAAAAAACCGGGGTTTTCACCGGCGCGTATGCGATCAATCCGGCGAACGGCGAACGGATTCCGATCTGGGTCGCTGATTATGTTCTGCTCGGCTACGGCACTGGCGCGATCATGGGTGTGCCCGCGCACGATGAGCGTGACCTTGAGTTCGCGCGCAAGTTCGGGTTGAAGGTTGTCGATGTTGTCCAGCCGCCGGGCAACGCACCGGCGACCGGATTCGTGGGCGAGGGCGTGGCGATCAATTCGCCGATCATCAACGGTCTGCCGACCGCACAAGCGAAAAAGAAAATCATCGCCTGGCTCGAAGAACACGGCCACGGCCGGCGCGAAATCAATTACAAGCTGCGCGACTGGTTGTTCTCGCGGCAGCGTTACTGGGGCGAACCTTTTCCCATCGTTTGGGAGGACGGGAAACATCGCTCGCTCGACGACTCGGAGCTGCCAGTCGTACCGCCGCCGCTGGAGGATTACAAACCGACCGGCACCGGCGAACCGCCACTCGCGAAAGCGAAGGATTGGGTTCGTTACTCAAAAAAAGCCGCCCGCGAAACGAATGTCATGCCGCAATGGGCCGGCTCGTGTTGGTATTACTTAAGATTTTGCGATCCTCAGAATGACAAACGGCTCGTTGGCGAGAAGCCGGAGAAATATTGGATGGGCGGCGACAATCCCGGCGGAGTCGATCTGTACGTTGGCGGAACTGAACATGCCGTTCTTCATCTGCTCTACGCGCGTTTCTGGCACAAAGTGCTTTTCGATCTCGGCTACGTTTCGAAACCGGAGCCGTTTCAGCGTTTGGTGAATCAGGGAATCATTCTCGGCGAAGACGGCCAGAAAATGTCGAAGTCGCGCGGGAACATCGTGAATCCGGACGACGTGATGGAGCAATACGGCGCGGATGCGTTTCGTCTTTATGAAATGTTCATGGGTCCGCTCGAGCAAATGAAACCCTGGAGTATGCGCGGGGTCGAAGGTGTTTCGCGATTTCTTGCGCGGGTTTGGCGATTGATGATGCAGGAGAACCAGGCCGGCCAATGGGAATTGTCGCCCGCGGTGCAAGATGTCGATCTCACCAAGGCGCAGCAAAAAATCCTGCACGCCACGATCAAGAAGGTGACCGACGACATCGAGTCGCTCTCGTTTAACACCGCGATTTCGCAGATGATGATTTTCGTCAACGCATTCACTACTGCGGAAACGATACCGATTTTGGCGATGCGACCTTTCCTCGTCCTGCTCAATCCTTTCGCGCCCCATTTGAGTTCTGAACTGTGGGAAGACCTGAGGTTGCCCGGCCAAATTACCGAACAGGCATGGCCAGATTACGACGAAAAGTTTCTCGTTGAAGATGAAGTCGAAATCGTGATTCAGGTGAATGGAAAAGTTCGAGAACGAATGACGATGTCGATCCAGGCGAGCGAAGATGAAATCAAAACCGCCGCACTCGCGCTCCCGAAAATTCAAGAGCTCATCGTCATATGACCTGGTTCGGGAAATGTTGGAAGGAATTCAAGGAATTCGCGATCAAAGGGAACGCGGTCGATCTGGCGGTCGGCGTGATCATCGGCGCGGCGTTTGGTTCGATTGTGACGTCGTTAGTAAAAGACATCGTGATGCCGCCAATCAGTCTTCTCACCGGCGGACTGGATTTTTCGAACAAGTTTATTGTTCTGCGCGCGGCGAAGGACGGCTCAGTCGCATTCCACACGCCCGCAGACGCGGTCAAGGCGGGCGCGATTACCTGGAACTACGGCAATTTTGTCACTCTGCTGATTAACTTTTTGATCGTCGCGGGCGCGGTTTTTCTGCTCGTGCGCGCGATAAATCGAATGAAGCAGCCCAAGCATGCCGACCCGGTGACGAAAGATTGCCCGGCTTGCGCCATGACCATTCCGGTTAAAGCGACGCGCTGTCCGCATTGCACGACTGAGTTTTCCGGCCAAACGCGCGGTTGAGCTGGCCCGCAGTCTGCTGCCAAACCTGGGGTGAAAGGCCGCCTCAGATATTTCCTCGCAG
>QHPZ01000022.1 GCA_003219225.1 Verrucomicrobiota bacterium
GTTTCGGGTGCGCGATGTCGATCTTGTCCCGGACACGATCACAGGCCGATTGACCGCGCTCCAGGCGCGCATCGCCGACGTCGTGAAGCGTGCCGATGACGAATTGCTCAAAGCCGAGCTCCAGGAGTTCGGACGCCGCATTCGCGACGCGCGCGATGGCATTGCCATTTTTCTCGAGCAACGCGCGCCCGAGCACGTTTACTGGGTCGAGCGCGCTGGCAAAACCGAGCGTTACCTCTCGCTCAATGCCGCGCCTGTCGATCTTGCGCCGGTCCTGCGCCGGATGCTCTTCCGCGACAACTGCTGCTGCATTTTGACCAGCGCGACCCTCGCCGTCGGCCGGCCGGAGCTGCGTTATTTCCGCGAGCGCGTCGGCGCGACCGACGCCGAGCCGTTGCAGCTCGGCAGCCCGTTCGATTTCCAAAAGCAGATGAAAGTCTTCGTGGTGCAAAAAATGCCCGACCCGCGCGACGCCGCCTACCACAAGGAGCTCGAGCGCTGGATCGGCCATTTTGTCGAGAAAACCGATGGGCGCGCTTTTGTTCTTTTCACCAGCTACCGCGACATGCAGGAGATCGCGGGCCGGATGCAGAAATTTTTTGTGAAGAAACAGATGAACCTGCTCATTCAGGGCGGCGGTGCGCCGCGCACCAAACTGCTAGAACAATTCAAAATCACTCCGCGCAGTGTCCTCTTCGGCACCGACAGTTTCTGGGGCGGAGTGGATGTTCCCGGCGACGCGCTCTCCAATGTCATCATCACCCGGCTTCCTTTTGCCGTGCCCGATCATCCGCTTATCGAAGCCAAGCTCGAGCTGATCGAGGAGCGCGGGGGCGATCCTTTCACGGAGTATTCATTGCCCGAAGCGATCCTGAAATTTCGCCAGGGCGTCGGCCGCCTCATCCGCACCAAAACCGACCGCGGCATCATCGTCATCCTCGACAACCGGATCGTGACCAAACCCTACGGCCGCGCCTTCATGCAAGCGTTGCCCAAGTGCCCGATCGAAATTGTCTAAACTGTTCACTTGAACATATCCAGCGACTAATTGTAAACTGGTCGCATGGGAGGGCAGATGGACGTGCAGGAGATCCTGGCGGTCCTGCACAAATGGGGAATTCAAACGCTGGGACAGCTCGCGGCGCTGGATAAGGGAGAACTGCGAGCGCGGCTCGGGTCGGAGGCGGTCAGGCTGTGGGAACGGGCGAACGGGACCGCCACGCGGCTCCTGAAATTTGTTCTGCCGCCGGAAAAATTTGAGGAGGCCTTCGAGTTCGAGCATGAAATCGGGACGGCTGAGCCGCTCTTGTTCATGTTGCGACGGTTTTTGGAGCAGCTCGCCTTCCGCCTGAGTGCGATCTATCTGGTCGCCCGCGAGCTGACGTTGCGGATCACTTTTTCGAATACGCAAAGTTACGAGCGCGTTTTCAAAATCCCGCAGCCCACCAACGATGTCGATCTTCTCTTCCGGATGCTCCACACGCACCTCGAGAATTTTAAATCCGAGCAACCGATCGTGGCGGTCGCGCTCACGGCCGAGCCGATCCGGCCGGTTTCGCAGCAGTTCGGGTTATTTGAGACGGCGCTAAGAAATCCGCACCAGCTTTATGAAACTTTGGCGCGTTTGAGGAAGAAACGCGTCGGCCGGACGCGTTCCGGATGGAGCCGTTCGCGTGGGCTGTAGAGTCCGCTGTCCCCAGCGGAGAATACCGCCAGTCCGGCTCGGACTCTGATGCGCTGAGGACAGCGCACACTACAGCCCGAATTGCGCTGCGCCGGTTTCAACCGCCGGCGGCTGCTACCATTTTCACTTCGCAAGATCGACATCTTCAGAGCGACAAAGTCGCCGGACAAATTGTCGATCAGCGCGGGCCATATTTTCTGTCCGGGAATTGGTGGGACGAAAAAAACTGGGCACGCGCCGAGTGGGATCTGCAGTTGGAGAA
>QHPZ01000021.1 GCA_003219225.1 Verrucomicrobiota bacterium
GCATATCTGTACCCAGAAAACCTGCGGACAAAATGTACTCTGCTTTTACCAGCAGGCGCGGAAACGATTGCTCGCCGCCGACATTATCGTGCTCAATCACACCTTGCTCTTCATTCTGCTCGGCTCACCGGAGCTGCAGGAGGAACGCGAGAGCGGTTTCCTTTTTCCGAACGACTTCACCATTTTCGACGAAGCCCACACCATCGAGCAGGTCG
>QHPZ01000152.1:0-200 GCA_003219225.1 Verrucomicrobiota bacterium
GGAATTTCTGATCGACGCTGAGGGTGACACGCAAAAGTCTACCATTCCGATCACGGATGACGTTCGAAAATGCGATCCCGTTGAGGAGCGGCGGTTTTGGCAGCAACAACCAGACAGCGCTTGCAAACGCGCATGTCAGCACCACCGGTCGCAATACTTCTCGGAACGCAATCATTCCGTGACCGTGATTTTTCCGCCAA
>QHPZ01000152.1:314-4720 GCA_003219225.1 Verrucomicrobiota bacterium
GAAGAACACCGCGCGATCTTCGCGCACATCGACATAATCGATTCCCCGCGTCGCGCACGTACCGGTGTGGATCGAAGAATCAACCACTTCGAATCCGCCCGGCAAAAGATCGACAATCGCCACGTTGGTGATCGGTCGACGTTCCAAGCTGCGCACGTGGATGCGGACGTGCAGCTGTTCCCCGAGCTTTGTTCGGGTCGCGGCCTCGTTGTTCTTGCCGAGAACTTCCCGATAAACTTCGAGACCATTGATCAGCGCCTGGTTCGGGACTTGTCGATCGAAGCCCGCTTCGACGACCTGGAAAAACGCGCCGGGCCCGCTTGATCGCCGCGATGCGTTGAAACGCAGCGCAGTTGCTCGATCGGAAAACTCCGCACGCAACAGCGGCTTCATCCCGCTCGTCAGGCGCGTCTCGCTTTTGTCTTTGCGTAATTCTGCAATGCCCAGCTCCGGCGGATTTTGCGCGACCGCGTGCGAATACGCTTTCAAGGCGCGCACGGCGTATGCCGAGGAGAGTGTGTTGAAATCACCGTCACCGATCGGTTTGAGAATATTCTCGAATGGTTCCGAGCGGCTGACAGAAGTCGTCACGCTCGATCGGTTTGTCGTTGGCGACCTTGTAACTATTGATCAAACACTCGGCGTCGCTGTCTTTATGAAGGAGATGGAGCGCGCCCGCCAGATAGACGCCGGTGATATCGTTTTGCCACCGATCTTTCTCGTTCTTCTCGAGATAATCGCGCAGGTTCAGAATGTAATTCGTAGTGATGACGCCTTCGCGCGTCAGGATGTAAATCGCGTAGGCGACCGTGCGTGCTTCGGAAAGGTTCGCCGGTTGGCGTCCCACCATCTTTTGCAGATTGCGCAGACCGCTTGCGAACATCTCCGGCGGCGGTGCGAATCCGGCCGCTTTCGATTCACTCAAGAAATCCATCACGTAAGCAGAGACGAAGCTGATGTGATCGCCGGTTTCCGGGACCCAATAGCCGAACGCGCCTTGGTCGTTTTGACGGCGCGCTAAAATGCCGAAGGTGTGTTCGAGCTGCTTGTTGATCTCGGCGCGGCTCAATCCGAAATCGGATTCGTCGACTAGCATCAACCGGCAGAACGCGCCGCTGGTGATTTGTTCGCTGCAACCGTAGGGAAAATTCTTCAGGTAAGCGTCGAGGCCGCGCGCGAGACCGAGCGGTAATGCCGAAACGGTCGCGTCGAGCTTGCGGAACTCCGGATGCATGTCGCGCGTAAGTGCGATGTCGATCTTGTCCTTGAAACTGCCGCTGTGGACTTCGGTCATGTAGGGCGCGGGCGGCCGGACACTCAGCGTCGCGCGCCGTTTCGTTTCCTGGCCGTTCGCTTTTGCAACGAACGTGATCTCTCCGGAGCCGAGTTTGTCGTTCGCGCGGAACTTGAAGATCACAGTCTGTTCCCGGCCTTCGGCGATGGGCAAAGTCTGGGTCGATCCACTGACGATCGACAACTGCTCGTTTGTTTGCGCGCGCAACTCGATCTCGGCGTTCTGTCCCGAGCCTTCGACGTTATTGGCGACGGTCACGCCGGTTTCGAATTCATCGCCCGGCGCGGCCAGCACCGGCACGCTCGGCGTGATTACGAACGGTCCGCGAACCAGTGCCTCACGCTCGCTCGATCCGACGGTGTCATTCGCAATCGCGACCGCCATGATCTTCAACGTGCCGTCAAAATAATCCGGCACATTGTAAACGACTTCGCGCGCTATGTTATCAGCGTCGATAATGCCCGACCAAAACACGACCGGCTTGTCAGTAATCCGTTTGAATGGATTTAGCCGTTGCATGTCCCCACCACCGCCAAATGCCGAGACCGAGCGCAGGAGCGAGAACTCTGGGATGATAAGATCGACAATCTGCGCGGTCTCGACGCGCAGCATGCATTTGCGGAAATAAAACCCGAGCGGGTCCGGCGTTTTGTAATCGGTGACCTGCAAAATTCCTTCATCGACGGCGAAGATGACGATCTTGCTCGGCCGGTCGGTTTTGTAATTGATGTGCAACGGCTCGCCCGGCTTCGCGGTCGCTGCGGCATTGATGTCGATTTTGAGACGGCGTTTTTCTTGGTTAGCGGTAAACGGAACAACGCCGTAGCTCAGCGGGCTGACGAAGATTTCCTTGGAATCGAGTGCGCGGACGAACGCGACGTTGATGTAACCGCTGCCTTCGAAATTTTCCGGCACGCGAATGCGCTGCACACTGCCTGCGGTCTCGGCCTGGAACCACTGCTGCGCGTAAACCCGGTCGCGCTCGATCGTGATTAAACCGCTGCCCGCGTAGGGCGCGGTGATGCTGACCGCGATTCGTCGCCACTGTTGTACTGCGCGCGATCAAGTTTGACCTGAAGTTCGGAGTCTTTCTCGAGCGACCGCGAAATCGCGCCGTGACCGACAACGCAGAATTGGAGCTTCGTCAGCCGGCGGCCCTGATCGTCGCGCAATTCAAAAACATAATTGCCCGGCTCATCGGTCGGCAGCGCATAACGAAAACCATTTGCCGCCACGGAAATCTTTTCCGTTTTCGTGGTGCGTTCTTTCAGAACTGATTCGTAGGCGAAGTTGCCGCTCTCTTGTTTGGTCAGAATCGAAACGTATTCCTGCGCGATCACGTTCGCGGTCACATTGCCGAGCGCGATGCGATTGAGTTGCGGATCAAGCGCGACTAGCTCAACCGCGCGGGGCTTGTTCATGTCGATGTAGCGCAGTTCGCCATCGGCTTTGCAGCCAATCAGATATGGCAAAGCCGAGATGAGCGCGGTGCTAGTGCTGGTCACGCTGCGTCCGCCTTCGGCCTCCGACCCTTCGGCGATGAACCGCATCGAGTAAGTCGCGTCAGCGAAGCGTTCGAGCTGCAAATCGAACTGCGTTTGCCCGGCGCCGTCGGTTTTGTTTTCGCCGAGCTCGATCGTTTGTTCGTGTCGTTCTTTTTTTGGATCGCAAAGCGGATCGAAAAAGACGTAGTCGCGAAATTCAGGGAACGAGAACGCGGCCGGGGTCAGTTCGATTCGCGAGACGATGCGACGGTCGGTCGCGGGCGTGCCGTAGAGGTTTGCCAGCGAAACCGTCGCCCGCATTTCCTTTGGGTTGATCCAGCCGTGCTTTGCCGTTTGCGACAGACGGCTATCGATCTTCATCCGGTCGGGCAAAAATTCCTTCACGTTTGCCGTGGTTGATCCGAGCAGAGTCGATCGCTTGCTGTTTTTAACGAGATAAACGTTGAAGGTGTAGAGACCGGTCGGCGATTCGTTCGCCGTCTGATAAGTGAGTTCGGTGAAGGCCGAGTCTGGCAGATTGATTTTTCTCGTTTGGACACTGTGGCCGCGCGCGTCCACGACCTCAGTTTCGAGCGGCAGTCCTTTGAGTTGGCCCTGCCAGTTCCGCTGCTTTACGGCCAGGCCAATGTGAATTTCGTCGCCCGGACGATAAACGCCGCGCTCGGTAAAAACGAACGCGTCCAGATTTTCGGGCAGAACATTGTCGACGCCGTCGATGTCGAAGCGCGAGAAGTTGAGCTGTCGATCTTCGCGCGCGTAAGGAATGAACGAAACGTCATCGCCATTCCGCGCGACGAACGCGACCGGCGTTTTCTCGCGAATCGATTTTTCGACCGACGTAAAGCTGCAATGACCGTTCGCATCCGTCTTCGCGGTTTGGAGGGGAATGCCGTTCTTGCCGAGGAGATCGACAACCACATTCGCAAGCGGCTTGCCCTCTTTGATCGACAACAGGAAAACGTCGTGACTGCCGTCCGCGTTTTTCTTGGTCAGGATTCCGATGTCAGTAACGAGAATGAAGCGCGAATCCTGGACCCCAATCCGCTTGTTTTGAGCCGGGTCCCAGCCCTGCGCGGTCAGGAAAAAGAGGCCGCGCTCGCTCCCGCCGTCGGCCGGCTTGCGCAAATGCTCGCTGAAATCGAACGCGGAATAATTCGCCTTCCATTTGTTTTCCATCGCGATTCCCTGCCGCTCGGTCGCGATGCGGGAAATGTTTTCCTTGTTGAAATAATTCGGCACCTCGAAGAGCGGGTGTTGGAATTTTCCTTCCGTCTGGCTGACCAGATGATTGATCTGCGTCGTGGCTACGCGACTGATCTCGAATTGGATCGCGCTGAGCGCGCGCGAGCGGATTGACAATTTCTTTTCGCCATTGAGCGCGAGCACGCCGCCCCGACCCTCGATTTGTACTTCGCGCGGCAACGACGGCACATTGACGACCGCGTTGTAATCTTTGCTCAATGGAAAATCGCCGAATGAGCGGACGCCTTTTTTTACCCGGAGGTAAAGCTCGCCATCGGTCTCGACCCGGACGCGAAACGCATGTTGTCGATCTTGCGCTTTCTCCGAAGGCAGCGGCACATATGCAACCGGCCGAGCATCGTCCA
>QHPZ01000010.1:0-7173 GCA_003219225.1 Verrucomicrobiota bacterium
CCGAGGCTTTGGCGGATATCGTTCATCAAGTTTTCCCCGGTTTCGCTCAGACCCAGCGCGGTGGCATCTTTGCCGTCGCGTTTCGCGGCTAACTCTGGGGCGGAACAAGTGTTGATCCAGCGTTCGATATTCGCGCGGATTTCGGCGAGCAGCTCCGCCTGGCCCGGTGAATTCGCAACCAGGATCGAGAGATAGCCGTTGTAGGTGTAGAAATCGGTAACCGCCCGCTGGTAAGCCTCGATGAAGTGCTGGTCGCCAGTCAGTAAATAGCCGCGCTTCTCCTTTTGCATCTCCAGCACGGAGCGCTCGAGCTTGGGCAGGAAATCGAGCATCTGACTCGATTGCGTGGCCCACTCCTGCTCGAGCATGCGCCGATTGAGGACGATCCGTTCTTCATCCTGGATCGACCGGAGGATCGGTACCGCTACATTATCGATCCAGTTTTGGACGACCTCCTGGACCTTCATCACCCGTTTACGTTGTTTCGGATTGTTCAAAATGAGCCCGGTGAGGTGATCGATATTTTTTCTGATCGTTTCCCGCCGCCGGTTGAAAGAAGTCACGTAATCGGGGTTGGCCGTGAGCAGCAGACCGCGATGCGCGGTTTCCAGCGCGGCGATATCGTTTTCGACGAAACTGCTCACCCGGATGACTTCGACCGTGTGCGCTCGCAGCATCTCCTGCTGGTGATTGCGCAGCGTGACGTAGAGGAAAATGCCGGCGAGCAAGACGATCACGCTTACGCCGGCGGCCGTGCCCGAGAGCACCTTGAAATGAAAATGCTGCTGGCTAAACAGCCAGGCAGCGGATCGGCGGACCGGGCCCGCTTGCCTTGGTTGAATCGCGCTCTCCTGCGGCGGTTCGGATTGGCCCATGGACGTTTACAAAGAATGCAGGTGTTCTACCAATCCAAACTTCCGGCCGACTCTCTCGAGTCAGCGGATTCCGTAGAGCAATCTCAGTACCGAACACGCAGAAGAAATAATCCTTCGGCGGGGGCGACGTGGCGCGGACCGTTCGCCTGAGGTGAGGTCAGCCGTTTGTGAATTTCATCGGGCGACATTCTGCCCAGCGCGCAGTGGACAAGCGCGCCGACCATGAGCCGTACCATCCTGTAGAGGAAGCCGTCGCCATCGAACTCAATCGTTAGGCAGGCCTCCCGCCGCTGCACCCGCACCGAGTTGATCGTGCGCCGCGTGTTCGTATCGGGTTGGCCGCGATTGGCGGCAAAAGCGGCAAAGTCGTGGGTGCCGACAAACAGTTGCACGCCCGCTTGCAGCGTTGCGATGTTCAACGGCGAGGCAACGTGCCAGGCCCGGCCGTATTCGAGCGGCGGCAACACCGGAGCCGACCAGACGCGGTAACGATAGACTTTTCCTTTCGCGGAAAGGCGCGCATGAAAACTCTCCGATACAAAAGAGCAGCGCAGCACACGAACCGCCGGAGGCAACAAGGCATTGAGCGCTTTTAACCAGCCGTCGGCGGACAATCTGTTCCCGGCAAGATCGACATGGGCGCATTGGCCGAGTGCATGCACGCCCGCATCAGTCCGTCCGGCGCCATGAACGCGAACGCGCTCGCCGCCGATTTTGTGGAAAGCGCGCTCGAGACAATCCTGCACGGTGTTGCGATGAGCCTGGCTTTGCCAGCCTTCAAACTGGCTGCCGTCATAGGCGACGATCAATTTGAGTCGTCGCGCCATTCCTTTTTCAGCGCGAGAATTCTTCCGCGGGCGCCGAGTTCTGGTGGTCGAGGTAGCCCTGCAGAATCACCTGCGCGGCAACTTGATCGACATAAGGCCGCGTAGAGCGCGTTTTTTTGCCGGCTTCGCGCAGCGCGCGATTGGCTGCAACCGTACTCAGCCGCTCATCCCACGTGATCACCTCACACGGCAGAACGGTGCGGAGTCTCTCGACAAATTTCAGGGCTTCGGTCGCCGCCGTCCCGATTTCGCCGCTCATGCGCCGTGGAACCCCGACGATCGCCTTGTCGATCTTGCGCTCGCGCACGATGGCCGCAATCCGCGCCACTGCTTCTTTGCTCGCCGCAATTGTTTCGAGAGGGTGGGCCAGCAATTGCAGCTCGTCCGAGATGGCCAGGCCGATCCGGGCCCGCCCAAAATCAATGGCCAGGATCGGTTTCAATACCGCGTTGCTCATTGTAATTCCGGCGGGAGCTTCCCGACCAGGTCCTTGATCCGCTCGGCCTGATGGCGATGACAGATCAGCACCGCGTCGGCCGTGCGCACCACGATCAAGTTGTGCACTCCGAGGAGTGCAATCGTGGTGCCGTTCTGGTCGAAGACAATGTTGTTAGTCGAATCGAGCGCGGTGACCGCGCCGTTGGCCGAGTTTCCGTGCTCGTCGTTCTTAAAATAGTTCGCGACCGCTCGCCAACTGCCGATGTCGTCCCAGTCAAAACTCGCTTCGACTACCAGGACCCGATCGGCTTTTTCCATGATTGCGTAGTCGAACGAGATCCGCGGCAGTTTGCTGAAGCGCTCGCGCAAGGCTCTGGCGAATTCTCCGGGCGCGCGGAGTTGGGAAATGAAATCGGCCAGCTCGGGAGCGTGCCGGTTAAATTCGCTGAGCACAGTCGGCACCGACCACACAAACATGCCGGCGTTCCAGCGAAAGTTGCCGCTGCGCAGGAACGACTCGGCAAGATCGACATTCGGTTTCTCGCGAAAACGCACGACCCGGTGGATCGCGTCCTTGCCGGCGCCGCTGCGCAAACGCACCGGCTCGCCTTGCTCGATATAGCCGAAGCCCGGGCAAGCCCAGGTGGGTTTCACGCCGATCGTAACCAGCTCGCCGGTTTCCTCGGCTGTTTGCGCCGCCAGGCCGAGGCTCTGCTGGAACGCGGCGCGATCTGAAATCACGTGGTCGGCCGGCAACACAATCATTGTCGCCGCATGATCGCGCGCCGCGACCCAGCCGGCGCCGAGCGCGACCGCTGCCGCGGTGTCGCGTTTGGCGGGCTCAGCCAGAATGTTTTCCTTCGGGAACGCGCTCAGCAGCTTGCCCACGGCGGCTTCTTGTTCCGCATTCGTTAGGATAAGGATGCGTTCAGCTGCAACTAACCCTTCTAATCTCGCGACCGTCTCCTCGAGTAGTGCCCGTTTCGACACCAGCCGGAGCAACTGTTTGGGACGCGCCCGGCGGCTCAACGGCCAAAAACGTTCGCCACTTCCGCCGGCGAGAATCAGCGCGTAGATCGGATTGGCCATGTCGATAACGAAAAATCAGCCGTGTCTGGAACGATCCAAGCTACGCGACGATTTTGCCGTTTCTTTTTGTTAAACGCGACGTATAAGGTAGGCGATGAATCTCCCCTTATCCATTCCAAAAAGCCCGGAGCAACTGCCGCTGGACAGTTTGCTCGCGCTCACCCGGACCGCCTTTGGTCTGGGCATTGGAATGTTGATGGCGGACAAGTTCAAGCGGCCGGTGCGCAACGCCGCCGCGATCACGCTTGTGTCTATCGGCGCGCTGGCGGCTGTGCCCTTCGTGGTCAAAGCCGCCTTGGAACGGATTAATCGTCCCGAATCGGAGCGCGCCAGTCGCGCCCGGCTGCGCTCCATTCGTGGCGATTCCGGTTACCGCTCCGACGACATGGACGTCTATTAAGAGCGGCCCTTTATTGGTACCGGGCTTCAGACCGGTGACAGATGAGCAAATGAACGCCGAACCGTTTTAACGGTTTCAGCGCACGCTTGAACTCGCGACGGTCGCAGATTAAGCGTGCTTCGCGCCCATGGCCCGCACCTCGACTGCCGCCGCTACATCGCTGCGCGATTTTTCCACCAGCATGGCCAGGGAAGAAACGCTCCTGCGCGAAGGCGGCGGCCCCGCGGGATTGGAACGCCAGCGCAAGCTTGGCCGCTTGCCGGCGCGCGAGCGCATGAGCCAGCTGCTCGATAAGGACAGCGATTTCTTCGAGATCGGCCTTTGGGCCGCATATAAAATGTACCCCCAGTGGGGAAATGTTCCCGCCGCCGGTTGCATCGCCGGCATCGGCAACGTGGTTGGCATCCCCTGCATGGTGATCGCGAACGATGCGAGCGTGAAAGCGGGCGCGTTCTTCCCCGCGACCACGAAAAAAGTTCTCCGCGCCCAGCGGATCGCTTTCGAATGCTCGCTGCCCATCATCTATCTGGTCGATTCGGCCGGCGTTTTCCTGCCAATGCAGGACGAAATTTTTCCCGATGAAGACGATTTCGGCCGCATCTTCCGCAATAACTCCGTGATCTCGGCCGCCGGCATCCCGCAATTCGCCGCGATCATGGGCAACTGCGTCGCTGGCGGCGCGTATCTGCCCGTGCTCTGCGACAAAATTCTCATGACCCAGGGCAGCGGCTTATATCTTGCCGGGCCGTCATTGGTCAAAGCCGCCATTGGCCAGGTTGTCGATCAAGAAGAGCTCGGCGGCGCACGCATGCATTCCGAAATCAGCGGCACAGTCGATTTCTACGAGAAAGATGATCCTTCTTGTCTGAAACGTCTTCGCTCGCTCGTCGCATTGCTGCCCGAAGCCGGCGCGACCAAGCCCCACAGGACCGACAACAAGCATTTCAAAGCGGCCAAGAACCCCGACGCAGTGTACGACCTGGTCAGTCTCGATGGTCAAAAAAATTATGACGCGCGTGACGTGCTGGCGACGATTGTCGACGCCCACTCTATCGAGGAATACAAAGCCGACTATGGCAAAACGATCGTCAGCGCGTATGCGCGGATCGCCGGGCGCGCCGTAGGCATTGTCGCCAACCAGCGGCTGCAGGTGCGCACGAAAAAAGAGGGGATCCAAATGGGCGGCGTGATTTACTCCGACAGCGCCGATAAGGCCGCCCGTTTCATCCTCGATTGCAATCAGACAGGTCTTCCGATCATTTTCTTCCAGGACGTGACCGGATTCATGGTTGGCCGCGATGCGGAGGAAAGCGGTATTATCCGGAGCGGCGCCAAACTCGTCAACGCGGTCAGCAATTCCGTGGTGCCGAAGATCACGGTCATTGTCGGCGGCTCTTTTGGCGCCGGCAATTACGCAATGTGCGGCAAGGCTTACGATCCGCGGTTCATTGTCGCCTGGCCGAGCGCCCGCTACGCCGTGATGGGCGCCGCGCAGGCGTCCGATACAGTTTTCTCCATTCTCGCTAAAGCACGCGAGCGCGGAGAAAAAAAGACAGCGTCGGAAGAACTCGAGCAGCTTCGCGAGAAAGTGAAACAAACTTACGAAGAGCAAACCGACATCCGCTACGGCGCCGCCCGCGGGTGGGTGGACGCGATCATCCAACCGCACGACACCCGCGACATTCTAATTCAGTTACTCCAATATGTCTCCCGCCCCATGCCGCACGCGCACTTCCATACTGGCGTCATCCAAGTTTAAGATCGACAACTGACTTCTGATCTCTGACTTCTGATCTCTGATTTTATGCCCGTCGTCCTCATTGAAAAACAAACGCCGCAAATCAGTGTCGTAACCCTCAACCGTCCCGAGCGTCGCAACGCTCTCACGATCGAGCTGCTCAACGAGCTCATCGCTGCGATCAAAATCGCCTCCGACCAACCCCAAGAGCGCGTCCTCATTTTGCGCGGCGCGGGTGTGGCCTTTTGTACCGGACTCGATTTGAAAGAAGCCGCGGATGCACGAAAAGCCCACGTCACCGGGCAGCTCGTTGGCCAGGCATTGATCACACTTAGTCAGACGCGGCTCGTGACCATCGCGGCGGTGCATGGAGCCGCTGTCGCAGGCGGCGCCGGACTCATGTCGGCCTGCGACTTCGTCATCGCCGCTGACGGAACAAAGATCGGCTACCCGGAGGTGCGGCGCGGTCTGATTGCTGGATTGGTCATGACCTTCCTGCGCCGGCAGGTTGGCGAACGCCACATGCGCGAGCTTTCTCGTCAATCGGGTCGTCCCAGCCGACGACCTGATGAACGAAGCGCAAAAATTTGCCGAGTCGGTTTTGCAAGGCGCACCTGGCGCGGTCGCCCAAACCAAAAAGTTAGTCGAAGACCTTTGGCCGACAGCTGTGAAAGAAGATGTCGATGTTGCCCTCAAACATCACTTGCAAGCTCGGGAAACCGCCGAAGCCCGCGAAGGCATCGCCGCCTTCAACGAAAAGCGCAAACCTAACTGGGTGGAGTAAGGCGACGAACTACTGCGCCGCCACGGCTGACGCTCGCTCGGTCGGAATCCTAAACGTCTCGATCAGCTCTTTGATCTCGTGAACGAAGCTGGCGGCGCCGGCGCCATTGACGACGCGATGATCGAAAGTGAGGGAGAGAGTGATAACTTCGGCGGTTTCGTTTTTCTTGCCGTTTGGAAGCAGCTCGCGGTGAGCGGTGCCTACGAACAAGGTTCCAACCGACGGGGGCACAACAATTGGCGCGCCCGCTTTAACGCCAAATGCGCCCAGACTGGTGATGACGACCGGCGCATTCATGGCGTCGATCCGACCGCCGCGCGTGGCATCGACGGTTTCGTTGTAAATCTTTACGAACTCGGGCCAGTCCTTCTTGTTTGCATCGACAATCACCGCCGTGGCGAGACGATCGCCTTCCAATGCGACGGCCACGCCGAGATCGAAGTCTTCTTTCTCGACGATGCGGTCGTCTTCCAAAATTAACCGGCGGAACGGCGCGTGTCTTTCCATCGCCCGCACCACCGACCATGCGATCATGACTGACGGCGAGGGCGCATTCTTGCCATTCTTCTTTTTTGCTGCTTCTCGCGCCTTGCGAATCGAAGACCATTCTGCATCGATCTGCAGGTTCGCGGGGATCACCCGGCTAAGTTTGCGCGTGATCGTGGGTGCGAGCGCCGGTTCAACGCCGCTGTGGCGGCGGTCGTCGCGGCGACCGCGATCTTCTACTTCCGTAGCCGGCACGGCTGCCTCTACAGGTTCCGCCTTTCCGTCCCGCGAAACTGCCGCCGCTACTTGCTCTTCACGTTCCGCTTCGCCGGTCAGAATCGTGCCGAGTTCCTGGCCGATATCGACGGTGTCGCCGACTTTCGTTTTCCATTCGCCCATTACACCGGCGAATGACGATTGAATCGGATAAACAGCCTTGTCGGTCTCGACTTCGCAACGTTCGTCATCGAGCGCGATGGGGTCGCCCGGTTTCTTTAAAAGCGAAACGATCTTCGCGTTGCGAATTCCTTCGCCCA
>QHPZ01000010.1:7282-9610 GCA_003219225.1 Verrucomicrobiota bacterium
ATGGATCGCAGCGACGATGCGTTCCACGTCGGGCAATGCGGCGTATTCGTAAATCGGGTTGTAGCCGATCATCACGTTGCCTTTGCTCACGAGAATGGGCGGGCTGATCATCGTATTCCAAAGATCGACATCGCCGGTCATGTGCGAGATGATCATCTGGCCGACGCTGCAATTTTCCGTGTCCTCCTGCACGATGACGAGGCGACCTGTTTTGCGCACCGATTCGGCGATTGCCTTTTTGTCCCACGGCATGATTGAGCGCAGATCGAACAGCTCGACGCTTACTTGGTTGTCTATCTTGGCGAGGGCTTCGAGTGATTTCTCAACCGTGTTACCCCAGGCGACGAGCGTGACATCATCGCCCTCGCGAATTTTTCGCGCTTTGCCGAACGGCACAGCGCGAATCGGTTCAGCAGATTCGCGTTCTGCCCAAAACATGTGTTTGGGAATCAGGAAAAGAACAGGGTCTTCACTGTGCATCGCGGTCCAGAGCAAACCGGCCGCGTCCTCTGGCGTGCTTGGGATAACGACTGTGAGCCCTGGATAATGCGCGAAGACAGCTTCGTTGGCCTGGCTGTGCCACAAACTCCCCCCGGGCAAATAAGCTCCGTAGGGCGCGTATATCACCGTCGGGCATTTCCAATTTCCAAACGAGCGCCAGCGCAGGTTCGAGATGTTGGTCACGAGCTGGTTCATTCCCGGATAAATGAAATCAATGAACTGCAGCTCGAAGACCGGCCGCTTGCCGTACGCGGCCAGGCCGCACGCAACACCGAGGATGGTCGACTCAGCCAGCGGCGAATTGAAAACCTGTTTCGGAAACTCAGTCGAGAGCTTTTGCGTCAGCCGGAAAACGCCGCCTTTGGGGTCTTCGATATCTTCGCCGAATATGATTCGCCCGGGATCATCCTCCAGACCGAGACGCAAGGTCTTGTTGATCGTGTCGCCGATCCGGTATTTGCCGGGCGGTAGAAGTTCCTTGTCGATCTTCGGCCGCGCACCGGTCACGTTCGCTTCCAATTCGTTAGGCGAAGGATCTTCCGCATTCTCCGCGTCGGCATATTCCTGGCGAACGCGCTCCTTGATTTCGTTGTCGAGCTTGGCGAACTCTTCGCCAGTCAAAAGGCCTTCCTCGATGAGGCGATCTTTCCAACATTTGACCGGGTCGCATTTTTCGAGCGCCTGCAATTCTTCGGCGCTGCGATAAAGTTTTTGATCGTCGGAGCTGGTGTGACTGGAGAGGCGCTCCATCATCACCCAGAAAAAAACCGGCCCGTTTCCGGTGCGGATTTTCTCGATTGCTTCCGCGGCAGCATCACGAATTTCATCAACTTGGCCGCCATCGAGCTGACGCCATTCCTGGCGCGGCAAAATCCCAAGTGCGACCGGATTGATCTCACGAGTTGGGGTGCTGATACCGTAGGCGTTGTCCTCGACGACGAACAGCATCGGCAGCTTTTTTTCTCGCGCGAAACAGATTGCTTCAAAAAAATCACCCTGGCGCGTAGCGGCGTCTCCGACCGTTGCGACGACGAGATTTTTTTTGCTGTCGAGTTTCAGCCCCCAAGCAATTCCGCAGGCGGGAAGGAGCTGCGACCCGGTCGGAGTCGGCACGCTCCAAATGTGCAGTTTGGAATCACTGTAATGCGACGGCATCATCCGACCGCCGCTGCCGGTTTTGCGTTTGGCGAAATATTCCAGCGCCAGCTCACGCGTGGTCATGCCGCGCCCTAGCACGAGGCCGCGATCGCGATAGAAGGGCACGAGGTAATCGTCGGGCTCGGTCTGAATTGAAATAGCGGCGAGCGCTTCGTGCCCCATTCCGGAGACATGAAAATGGCCTTTGCCCTGACGATTGAGATTTTGCTCGCGCAAATCGGCGTGCCGGCTCTCGAGCATCAAACGAAGAAGGCGCAGCTTAACTTCTTTGCTGATCGCGGCCATACGATTGTCGATCTTACAACCGCAGTTGCGAGTCGACAATCGCGCGAATTTGCTCGAATGAAATGCCAGTGACACAGCAGGGCAGGGGAGTAATTGAACGCTACCGCGACTTTCTTCCGGTTTCGGAATCGACACCGATCGTTTCGTTAGGCGAGGGGAACACACCGCTGATTTATTCTCCGCGGCTGAGCGAGCGCGTCGGTCGAAATTGCGCGGTATTCATCAAATACGAAGGCCTTAATCCGACCGGCTCATTCAAGGATCGCGGAATGACGCTGGCCGTTTCCAAGGCGCTCGAGCGCGGCACGCGCACGCTCATCTGCGCGTCAACGGGCAACACATCAGCCTCCGCAGCGGCGTATGCGGCGCGCGCGGGAATTTCCT
>QHPZ01000010.1:9644-15692 GCA_003219225.1 Verrucomicrobiota bacterium
CGGATCGTGCGCGAACTCGGTGAAAGCGCCGGGTTCGCCATCGTTAACTCAATCAACCCAGCTCGCATCGCCGGTCAGAAGACGGCCGCGTTCGAAATTGTCGATGTAATGGGCGACGCGCCGGACCTGCATCTTTTGCCGGTCGGCAACGCGGGTAATATCACGGCCTATTGGGCCGGTTACCGCGAATTTCATGCGCATGGAAGATCGACAACTCTGCCGGCGATGATCGGCTTCCAAGCTGCCGAGGCGGCGCCGATTTTTCACAACCGGGTCATCGAAGAGCCGGAGACGATTGCCTCGGCGATTCGCATCGGTAACCCGGCGAGCTGGAAACAAGCGCGCGCTGCGATCGAAGAATCGAAAGGCGGGATCGACATCGTCACAGACGCAGAGATCATCGAGGCGCAGATGTGGCTCGCACGACACGAAGGAATTTTCGTCGAGCCAGCGAGCGCGACGGCAATCGCCGGAATGTTCAAGTGCTGCTCGGCTACGGACGCGATCTTTTCATTCAAAAACATCCGGGAAGGCAGCCGGATCGTCTGCACGGTTACCGGTCACGGCTTGAAAGATCCCGACGCGCTGCGCGACAAGATCGAGAATTTCCAGCCGGTCGCACCAAAGATCGACAATGTGCGGCTGGCGCTCGGATTTTAGGGTAGAGTTCGCGCGATTCGATCATGCGTTTGGTTGTCCAAAAGTATGGCGGCACGTCCGTCGGTGACGCCGAGCGCATTCAAAAGGTCGCGGAGCGGCTGATTGAGACGCAGCGCGAAGGCGCGCGCGTCGTCGCGGTTGTTTCAGCGATGGCTGGTGTGACCGATAACCTGGTCAAGCTCGCCCACGCAGTTTCGCCGAGCCCGAGCGCGCGCGAACTCGATCTCTTGCTCGCGACCGGCGAACATGCGTCCAGCGCGTTGACCGCGATGGCCGTGAACGCGCTCGGCGGCAAAGCGATTTCGCTCACTGGCGCGGAGGCGGGAATCCTGACTGACGACACACATCTGAAGGCGCGGATCGCGAATATCAGTCCGCGACAAATTCACGAGCTTTTATCCGACGACTACATAGTGGTAGTCGCCGGTTTCCAGGGACAAAGCGCCGAAGGTGAAACGACAACGCTCGGCCGCGGCGGTTCGGATTTGACGGCGATCGCGCTCGCCGGCGCGCTCAACGCGGACGCCTGCCAGATTTTTACCGACGTCGACGGAGTTTTTACTTGCGACCCACGCCTCGTGACCGACGCGCAAAAGCTCGACGAGATCGCTTATGACGAATTGCTCGAGATGGCGGGCGCCGGCTCAAAAGTGATGCAATCGCGCGCGGTCGAGTTCGCCAAGAAATTTGGGATCGAATTCGAAGTGCGCTCCAGCCTCAAATCGGTGAGCGGCACGGTCGCGAAAGAAGAGACTCCGAGCATGGAAGACGTGGTCGTGCGCGGAGTGAGCTTGGAGCGCAGGCAAGCCAAGCTCACGGTCTCCGGCGTACGCGACCAGCCGGGAATCGCCGCCGCGATTTTCTCAACCGTCGCCGCCTCACACATTGTCGTGGACATGATCGTGCAAAGCGCGCCGACCGACGGTGTGACCGACATCTCCTTTACCATTCATCAGGACGAACTGGAGGACGCCCGCAAAATCCTCATGCCGATCGTCAGTCAAATTGGCGCAAGCCATCTGCGCACTGCAAGCGGCATGGCCAAGCTGAGTGTCGTCGGCATCGGAATGCGGTCGCACTCGGGCGTGGCTGCGCGCCTGTTTGAATGCCTCGGCCGCTCGGGGATCAACATTCAGCTGATCTCAACTTCCGAGATCAAAATCGCCCTCGTGATCGATGAAAACGATGCCGAACGCGCGGCTCAATTGACGCACGTGGAATTCGGGCTCGCGAGCCTCGCGCCGGCGGCAAGTGCGACGCGGCCGCTGGGCTGATCTGTAGCCGCGTGCCTGGGGCACGTCCGCTGTGGACGGCCCGCAAGGCCGTGGCGACAGCGTTCACTTGCGCACCGGATCGACGTAAAACTCACCCGTGCCGACGACGCGCATTTTGTAGCCGAAGACGCCGTGCATCACTGCGGCCGGCGGATGATCAGTGATTTGGGCGTGAAAACGATCGCCGGCGTTTGCCTGTTTCCAGACCGTGCCATCTTCGAGTTTGATGACCGTGTTGCCAGTGAGGCCATTAAATGTCCCATCCACACGGCTCACGAGGTTGTCGAGCTTGGCGCGAGATTCCTTTGCCACCTTTTTTGTCACTTCGGCGGTCGCTTCCTCAGCTGCCTTCGTCGCGGTGGTGTGACGATAGCCTTGCAACCACGCGTTCAAGTTCTTCAACTCTTCCTCGGAGAGTTTGTCCAAACCGGCGGCTTTGAATTCCTCCGCTGTCATCATGTCCTGCAGCGTTTCACTCGAAGCGCCACGGCTTGAAGATTTTTCTTTCGTCGGTTCCTCCTCGGTTTTCTTCTCAGTGCTGGCCGCGGGGCTTTGTTCCGGCTCAGCACTGATTTCGGCCGAAGATTTCTCGACTGCCTCCTGCGCGATTGCCGGCCGGAGGCACAGGCCAGTCGCGGCAGCAAGAAGTGTAAGCAACAGCCAGTATCTCATGAGCCGAACGGTAGCGGCAGGCTATACATGTCGCGGCGAGGGTCAAGAGACATGCGCCGCCGCAAATTTCGCGTTGTCAGCGGCGAATCGATCGAGACCGGTGCCGAGTTGCGTGAGCGCATCGCGCACGGATTCTGTCGCCGCGCCGACGCCGATCCGAAAGTGATCCGGGCAACCAAAAAAACTGCCCGGAACCACGGAAGTATCAAAGCGCGCGCGAAGCAACTCACAAAGTTGATCGACATCGCCGCGACGCAATCGAGGAAAAGCGATTGTTCCGTATTCGGGCCAAAACGAATCGAAATCGTCGCGGGAATCTAAGAAGCGCCGGAGCAATTCACGATTTTGGACGAGCAGGCGCTTCATCCGCGCCGAGATCTCGCTCAGCTGTTCGAACGCGATGACGCCGAGCAGTTCACCCGGGTGAACAAAGGTGACGCCGTGAAGGTCGTTGATATGACGCATCCGCTGGGCAAGGTCGGGCCGGGCAAGCACCCAGCCGCAGCGCAGCCCGCTGAGACCATAGGCCTTGGTGAGGCTGTTGGTGATGAGAAAAGTTTCCGGGTCGAGATGAAAGGCTGTTTGCGGCTCTGACTCGAAGAGCATCTCGAGATACACCTCGTCGACCAGCACATAGATGCCGCGGCGCTGCGCGAGCGCGGCAATTTCGCGGAGCGTGTCGTAAGGACAAAATGCGCCGCTCGGATTGTGCAAATTAGTGATCACAATGACGCGCGTCCGCGCGGTGATCTGGCGCTCCAACTCCGCCACATCGATGGCAAACCCTTCGTCGGCGTGCCTTTGAAAATACGCCACATCGAGGCCGAGATAACGCGCCGTGCTCACGAGCGGCTCGTATCCCGCGCGCTCTATTAGAACTTCGTCACCGGGCTCCGTGGTCGCAGCGAGCGCGAGGTAATTGGCCATCGAAGTGCCGATGGCGCTGACAACCGATTCTCGCGGCACACGATAGCGAGCGGCGATTGCCCCCAGCAAGGGCTCGTAGCCGTAACCGCCGGGGCCGTTGATCTCCAGTTTTTCGATCGTAACGCCAAGCTCAGTCAGCGGCAGCGAAGCCATCCCGCTGTTCGCGAGATTATATCGGGAGGCGGAACAGAGCTTTGCCCATTCCATGTACGGCGAACGCGCGCCGCTGCGACTCTCATTCATGTGCGTAAAGCTTCCTCCAAATAAAATACGCCGGCACACCCGATATGAGAATGCCGATGCCGATGAGAGTGTTGCGAGGATAACAGTAGATGGCATTCGCTACCACGCTCCAGCAGACCAGACAAAACAGCAGCGTGCTGATCGGGTGCCAGGGCATTCGAAACTGGGCCGCCGGTTCGCGCCGGCGTAAAACGAAAAGGCAGCTCGCCGTTAACCCGAAGAAGATCCAATCCATCGCGGTCACGTAATTGAGGATCTGACCATAGCTGCCGGAAACGAGAATCAGCATTGTCCACGCGCTCTGCAAAACAATCGCGAAAACTGGGACCCGCGTCCGCGGATGGACCCACGCAAGCTGTCGAAAGAAAATTCCATCTTTGGCCATCGCGAAATAGACGCGAGGCGCGGTCAAAACGCTTTGGCTCAGGAAACCGAGCGTCGAGATGGTGATGCCGAGCGCGATCGCAATTGCGCCCGGTCTGCCCAGCGCGATTTGCATCACTGCCGAAGCCGGCGTGTCCCTGAGTGCCAGCTCGGCGGTGCCGAGTACCCGCAAACAAACAAAATTTACTGCAACGTAAAGTACAACTACGCCCGTCACTCCGAGCAGCAGCGCGCGGGGAAGGTCCCGGCGAGGCTCTTTCAATTCCCCAGCGACAAAACAGCCCGTTTGCCAGCCGCCGTACGCAAAAAGAACCGGCACCATCGCTGCCCCGAACGAGGAGAGAAGCCCGACCGAAACCGGTTGGTCGACAATCGGTTTAAAAGAAAAATGAGAAGCGCGGACGAGCCAGATCCCGGCCGCGACCAGAATCCCAATTGCCGCGATCTTCAGTAGCATTAATGCGCTTTGCAAATTGCTGCCGCTCTTTACTCCGAGGCACTTGGCGACCGTGAGGCCGGTCAAGGTAATGACCGCGACCACCGACACCGGCATCTCAAGGCCGGTAAGCTCGATGAAATATCTGGCGAATATGACGGTTACCGCGGCCATGCCGCCAGTCTGCACGACCAGGAGCAGCACCCACCCGTAGAGAAAAGCAACGAGCGGGTGAAAGGCTTCTCGCAGGTAGGCGTATTGCCCTCCGACCCGAGGCAGACGATTAGAAATCTCGGCGTAGATGAATGCCCCGGTCAGCGCGATAAGACCGCCAAAGATCCACGTACCTAGGACGAGAACCGACGTGTGAACCTGGCGGGCAACCAGTGAAGGGTTCATGAAGATACCCGACCCGATCGTGCCGCCCATAATCAACATCGTTGCGTCGAAAAGACCAAGCCGACGCGCCAGTGACGACGTTTGATTTGGCGCTTCTGGACAGGCCGTCGACTTATCAGCTGACATCGTGAGTTGGTCGATTAGTTTAACGTAAGAACCTATTTTGATTCTTGTTTTCCAATGATTTAGCAATCAGGAAGGTGCAATCTGTGATGACCTGTCCACTTCTTCGTGATTGCTAGCGCCACGAACCGGCGGCCTCAGACTGTCTGTTCGCAAGCGTAAGGTCGACATTGAAAGCGCCCTGGCGCGCGTCCAGCGTGCTCGCGTTCGTTAAGGAACTCCGAATAGCCTGACTCGGCCGGGGCGATGCTTCTGGGACGCGAGATAGCTTATAGCTGCCGCGGCTGCAGCGTCCTGGGTCCGTCTCATTCGATAGAGACTACGAGACGGCATCCAAAACGGGGAGGACGATCTCGTCTCTTACCTCGGCTAGTCTACATAACATCAGACAATATATGTCATATGAAATCGCCAGGTGTTGGTGTCGATTAACTTCATCTTGATGCTTAGGGATTCCGCGGCCCCGACACCCCCGGGGCCAGCGCCACTTTAAGTCGCGGCCAAAGCGGCGTCGACGTGTGGAAAGACCGAGAAAAACTCGATCAGGTGCGCATTTTCCAAAATCGTGCGCACATTTTCTGCCACGCCGGTGAGCATGAGCCGGCCGCCATAATCTTCGACGTTTTTCGCGGCCGTGATCAGGGCCGCCAGACCGGAGCTGTCGATGTAGCTGACTTCGCGAAGATTGACAATCTGTCGTGACGGTTGCTGATCAATGATCTTGGCGAGTGAGGCGCCTACGTTCGAGGAAACATGCAGGTCAATCTCGCCCTGGAGGACGAGGACCTTCGGCGGATTGGGCAGAGACATCTCGCGAAAATGGAGCAAGAGTTGTGCGCGCTGACCCGACACACCAGCCAAACGGCCTTGCCTACGCCGTTATTTTAAATGTTGCTGCCGCTCCACTTTAATTTTTGGCGAACGACGCTG
>QHPZ01000153.1 GCA_003219225.1 Verrucomicrobiota bacterium
CTGGGGATTGGTTTGTGGATCAAACTGCCAGGGCTGCTCGCGCTGCCGGCATTCTTCTTCTACCTCGAGCGCTGGCGGCAGCGTTTGGTTTTTGTTCTTGCGACGGCGGCCGTCGCTCTCGTCGGATACGCGCCGATTTTCCTGCGGCCCGACATCGTTGCAGCAAACATTTTAGGTTACCACGGTGGTATGCTGCAAACGCTCGGCGGCGTGCCGGCGTGGGGCTCGCGAGTTTTGTTTTTTTCGCTCATCGCCGCCCCGGAGAAGTGGCCGGAATACCTTCACGCGCCGGTCGTGTGGTGGCTGCAACACAACTGGCAGGTCGCCGTGGCGTTGGCAGCGGGGTTAAGCGGCCTGCGCCGAACGCGCCGTTCCATCCCGGAGCTTTGTGCGACAGTCGCCATGATTTATTTTGTGGTTTACGGGCTCACTGATTACTGGGCGTTCCAATACCTGGCGTGGTCGCTGCCGTTTTGGTTTTTTCTTTCGCCGTGGCTTTTTGTCCCTGCCGTCATTTTTGCGTCGGCCTACATTTACTCGCTCTACTGGACGCTTTGCGGAAATCCGTGGTTGCGCGGCCAGTGGGATTTTGTTGGCCATCGTTACTGGCCCGAGCCGGTCATCGAGTTTCGAAACGCGGCTGTGCTTTTCTTTTTCTTTTCCGCGTGCGCGTTCCTGCTGTCGGCATCATGGAACGAGCTCTCGGCTTTGGTAAGAAAACTGATCCGTCCGTCGCGGACCGCCGCTACAGCTGTAAACCACCGGTGATCTTTCCCAGTTCCGATTGCGCGAGCGCTTTGCCTTTTTCAATCGCTTGCTGCACCGCGCTCAAGACGACTGCTTCGAGAAACTCGACGTCGTTTGGATCGACAATCTCTTTGTCGATCTTGATCGAGATCACTTCACTGGCGCCATTCGCAATGTCTTTCACCTTCCCGCCGCCCGCCTCGACTTCGATTGTTTTGTCGGCGAGCTCGGCCTGCGTCCTCGCCATTTGCTCCTGCATCTTCTGCGCCTGCTTCATCAACTTGTTCAGATTCATCTTGTCGATCTTGCCTCAGGATTTGATTTGGCCCTTGAATATTTCGAGCGCTTCCTGAATAAGCGGATCGTTAAGATTCTCGGCGGGCGCGGTCGCTTTTTTTCGCGGCAAGTCTTCGCGCGCGATGAATTTCAAGCTCCAATCGCGTCCGCTCGTTTGCTTGAGCAAGTCTTCCAATTGCCGGCGATTATTGGCGGTAATGAGCGTTTCGGTCGCCGACTTTTCTTCGGCCGGATAGCCGACAACGAAATGCCGGCCTTCGGTGCCGAGAACAGCGAGCGAATCAACCAGCGTGCGGAGAAATCCTTTCGCCGGAATTTTTGCGCAAATCTGTTCCCAGATTTTCGCTGGATCAGTCTCACGTTTGTTTGCGCTCTCCGTCTTCTCAGCTACGCGACCTGGACTGTAGCCGCGGTCGTTGGCCGCGGCACCGGCGTCAGCGACGCCGGCTACAGTTTTTCCATCGCGTAATGCATTCAGCTTTTCGATCACTTCATTCAGCGTCACCTGGTTGAGGCTTTGGATCGCTTTGATCAGCGCGACCTCAAAATGCAGTTTCTTGTTCGGCGCCCATTTCATTCGCGCCTCGGCTTCGGCAAACTGGTCGATCAGTTCAAGCAGCCGATCGGTCTCGATCAACTCCGCCTGCGCGGCCAATGCTTTCTGCAATTCAAGATCGACATCTTCGCTCAGCGTCTCCGGTTTCACTTTGAACACGAGCAGGTCGCGCCAATAAGAAATCAAATTGGCCATCAGCCGCATCATGTCTTTGCCCGCCTCGCATTGCTCGTGCAGCAACTGCACCGCGTCCGCCGTGGCCGAGCGCAGGATTTTTTCGGTCAAGCTCGCGACCGTTTGCTGGCTCGTAAATCCGAAGACCTTGAGGACATCCGTCTCCGTGATCGGATCGCCGCAGAACGCCACCAACTGATCGAGCATCGATTCGGCGTCGCGCAGCCCGCCCTCCGCGCCGCGCGCAATCGCGTGCGCGGCTTTCGGCTCGAGCGTGATCTTTTCTTTGCCGGCAATGAATTGCAGATGCTTCGCGATCAGGTTCGCAGGAATGCGATGCAGATCGAAACGCTGACAGCGGCTCAAGATGGTCGGCAGAACTTTCTGCGGCTCGGTCGTGGCGAAGATGAACTTCACGTGTGCCGGGGGTTCTTCGAGCGTTTTGAGCAGCGCATTGAACGCCGCCGGCGAGAGCATGTGCACTTCGTCGATCAAATAAATTTTGTAGCGTCCTTTCGCCGGCGCGTAGCGCACGTTATCGCGCAGCTCGCGCACGTCCTCGACGCTGTTATTGCTCGCGCCGTCGATCTCGATGACGTCGAGGCTGTTTCCGCCCGCGATCTCGCGGCAATTGTCGCACACGCCGCACGGCGTCACCGTCGGCCCATGAATGCAATTGAGCGCTTTCGCCAAAATTCGTGCCGTCGATGTTTTGCCGATCCCGCGCGGCCCGACGAACAGATACGCGTGCGCGAGCCGATTCTGCGCGACCGCGTTCTTCAGCGTCTGCGAGACATGCTCCTGCCCAACAAGATCGTCGAACGTCTGCGGCCGATACTTTCTGGCGAAAACCTCGTAGCTCACGTGCTGAATCTAAATGCGTCAGCGTTGCTGCGGAAACAGAAAATCAATTTCTCTACTAATAGGCGCAAATGAACGCCGCTCGCTGTAGCCAAGGCTCTATGAGCCGTCTACCTCCTCAACCGTTCGCAAAAACAGACGGGCCGCAGGCCCGTGGCTACAGAAAACCGCGCGCTTTTTAATTGAGCGTTCGGCGTTGGGCGTTCAGCGTTTTCTTCGTGTTCGCAAGATCGACATCTAGCCGCTGGTTTTCTGGTCCGGCGTTGGTGCTGTATCTCGCCACCGCGAAATTCCTCTTTCATCTGCTCACCGCCAGCCGCTACGGAATCTTCCGGGACGAGCTCTACTACCTCGCCTGCGGCGAGCACCTCGATTGGGGCTATGTCGATCAACCGCCGGTGATCGGTTTGGTCGCGTGGTCTGCGCGTCGCATTTTCGACGATTCGCTGATTGGCCTACGCCTGCTGCCCGCCGCGGCGGGCGCCGCAACCGTTTGGCTGACAGGCAAAGTGACGCGCGAAATCGGTGGCGGCAGTTTCGCGCAGGTCATCGCTGCGCTCGCTGTGGTCGCAGCACCGGTCTTTCTTATTATGCATCACTGGCTGACGATGAATGCGTTCGAGCCGCTCATTTGGCTCGCCGGTGCGTGGTGCGTAATACGCGCGATCAATCAGGACGAGCCGCGCTACTGGATCTGGCTCGGCGTGCTGGCCGGCGTTGGTCTGGAAAATAAATACACAAGCGCGTTCTTCATCGCAGGTGTCGTTATCAGCATCGCGCTCACGAGCGGACGCCGCTTTCTCGCGACGAAAGAATATTGGCTCGGCGCGCTGCTCGGCGCGGTGATTTTCCTGCCAAACCTGATCTGGCTCGTGCGCCATGATTTTCCGTTTCTCGAGCTGATGCACAACATCCGGCGAACGCATCGCGATGTGGTGCGCGCGCCGCTGGCGTTTGTTCTCGATCAGGCCCAGAACAGCGGTATCGAATTTTCGCTGTGATTTATCTTTTCTTGCTCGCGGCGTTCATGACGTTGCGCGGAAAGAATTATTATCTCGCTCCGATTTACCCGGCGCTTTTTGCTGGCGGCGCCGTTGCGTTCGAAAGGATAACGGCCGGACGCTGGAAATGGACGCGCCCGGTTTACGCGATACTCGTTGCTGGATCGACGATTGTGCTCGCACCATTGTTCACGCCCGTTCTGTCGCCGGAAAAAGCGATCGCGTACCAAAAAGCGCTCGGGATCGAGCCGACGAGAGCGGAGAATCAGCCCACTGGTCCGCTGCCGCAATATTTCGCCGACGAATTTGGCTGGGAAGAGATGGCGCGCAAAACAGCGCGCGTTTACAACGCACTTCCGCCGGACGAGCGCGCGCGCACCGCGATCTTCGCGAACAACTACGGCGAGGCCGGTGCGATTGACTTCTTCGGTCCGGCGCTCGGCTTGCCGAAGTCAATTTGTAATCATCAAAGCTACTGGCTGTGGGGGCCGCGCGATGTCAACGGCCAGAGCGTGATCGTGCTCGGCAGCAGCGGGCGCGGGGATCGCGAACATTTCCGCAGCGTCGAGGCGGTTGGCCACGTCGAGCATCCGTACTCGCGTCGCGACGAACATTTCGATATTTTCCTCTGCCGCGAATTCACTGGCAATCTGCAACGCGCCTGGAGCGAGTTGAAAAAATACGACTGATGAAAAGATCGACATGCTGGGTTGTGCTTCTGACTGCGGTCTGTGCGGTGGCTATTGCCCAGGTTCCGCCGGAATTGCGCGACGATTTTCTGGACAAACTCGTCGGCGAGTGGCGCGTTGAAAGGAAGTTTCCGAGTGGCCGCACGCTCCAGAGTACGGTGCGGGGCGATTGGGTGCTGAATCACCATTTCGTTGAATTGAAGTACGGCTACGCCGATACGGCGCCGCAATACGAGGCTGACGTCTTCATCGGCTACGACGACGCCGGGCAAAGTTATGTCTGTCATTGGGTCGACGTTTTTGGGGGACGCTACTCCGCGCTGGGCCGCGGCAAGATCGACAATGAAAAGCGGAGTATCGAATTTCGCTTCGAGTCGAAGGAAGGCGCGCTGACGAACAAGTTTACTTTCGATGCGGAGACGAAGAGATGGACGTCGCTTATTCGCCAGGAGGAAAAAGGAGCATGGAAAGTCTTCGCTGAAGAAAAGTGGGCGCGCACGGCGGCAAGCAAATGAGCAGGCTACTTCAATTCGTGCTCATGCTCCTGCTCGTGCTCGATTCTTCTGCGCGCGAGCCACAGAGGTCTCCGCCCGCAACTGCAAGATCGACAAGGGAGACCAAAATCACCCGCGCGCGCGATCTGGGAGTTCCCTTCGACGGAACGCCGAGCCCGCTGAACGCGATTACCGACGTGGCGGGCGTGGAGGTTGGTTACACAACGCTGATCAGCGGCGACGGCAAGCTCGTTGTCGGTCAGGGACCCGTCCGCACCGGCGTCACCGCGATCCTTCCGCGTGGCCACGATTCGCTGAACGACCCGGTTTATGCCGCGGTGTTCAGCTTAAATGGCAATGGCGAGATGACCGGCACCGCCTGGGTGGAAGAAAGCGGTTTTCTCGAAGGGCCGATCGTCATCACGAACACGCACAGCGTTGGAGTTGCGCGCGATGCGACGATCGCGTGGCGAATTCAGC
>QHPZ01000154.1 GCA_003219225.1 Verrucomicrobiota bacterium
TCGGGTCAGCGCACGACAGAAGAATTTCTCCAAAGCCTTCCGACCGTGAACGCGAATGTCGTTCCGATTTCGAATAACGAAAACGGCTCCAACACCGCGGTGGGGGCAGCGACGATTTCGCTGCGCGGCTTCGACGCGCGGGCGACCCTCATCCTTATCGATGGACGTCGAGTTGCTCCATATCCGACGGGCAACAATCCCGGTCTGGTCAATGTGATGTTCGTCGATTTGAATTCGATTCCTCAGGCCGCGATTGAGAGCATCGAAATTCTGAAAGACGGCGCTTCCACAACCTATGGCGCCGACGCGGTCGCCGGGGTTGTGAACATCAAAATGCGGCACAACTATCCCAATGGCGCGGAAGCGAGCATCGAATATGGCAACACGGACAACCAGGATTCGGACGAGTTCGCGAGCTCGGCGATTTTCGGCGTCGGCAATGACACCACCAATGTCACCGGTGTGCTAAATTACTACCACCGCAACCCGATCGCGAACCGTGACCGTGATTTCTCGGCCGTGCCGCCCTTTTTAAGTTCGAATACGAGTCCTTATAATCTTCAGCTTAGCAGCGATGTGGCGGGAGCCGCTGGCGGACTAAATTTGAATCCGGGCGGAACTGAATTTGCGGGCGCGCCTTCGGGAACCAACGGATTGGCGCCGGCAAGTGCGTATCTCTACAATGCTGCGCATCGCGTCCGCTCGGCCAGCGGCCAACTCCCCGGCTTCAACTTCAATGAGTTTTCGCTCTCACTCCCGGAAAGCGAGCGCTATGGAATTTACCTTAACGCTAATCACAAAATCTTCGGCGATCAGATGGTTGTCTACGCCGACGGATTCTATCAGAACGTGAAAACGCACAACGAACTGGCGCCACCAGCCACAGGCTCATTCCAGACCCAGGGTCAGGTCACATTAGCCATTCCCCCGCAGTCGCCGATTGCGCCGGGTGCGGAACCGCCTAACACGCCAACCCACGCGGAGACCAGTGTTCCGGCGGATGCATTCAATCCTTTTAATCCTTTCCAGCAGATTATATCGGGCGGCACCCGTGCGCGTCTGGCTGAATTCGGAAACCGTTTGTTCGACAACGAAACCGACGCGTGGCTCAGCACCATCGGCCTTAAAGGAGATAAACTGTTTGACGGAAGCTGGGGTTACGACACCGCCTTCCGCTACAGTCAGCTGAAGAACATCCAGACCGGACAGCAGGTGTCTATCTCGAGATTCAATCGTATCCTGAACCAGGCCGATCCTATCTTTGATCCGACCTCCTCGCAGTTTATCGGAACGACCGTCGCGTTTAATCCTTTCGGTGATTTCCGTGTTCCGATCCCCTCCAATCAGGCCACGATCGCCTTTGCCAGGGCGCATCCCAAAGATGAAGATGTCTCCAAGTTAGCCACTTTGGACGCCACCGTGTACACGACAGATCTCTTCGATCTGCCGGGTGGCGGCGTTGGTTTCGCCTTCGGCGGCCAGTTCCGCCGCGAAAACCTCGACGAGGTTCCGGATGAGTTAAACATCGCGGGCGATATTGCCGGTAATTCGCCGGTTCCGCCTGCTCATGGTGGGCGAAAGTCTTACGCCTTCTACGCCGAAGCTAGCATTCCGATCTTCAGCCCGGCCAAAGCGACAATGCCCGGCTTCCATTCGCTGGAGTTTACGGCGGCGGCCCGTTTCGAGGCCTTCGAGAACAACGACACAAACGTTCTTGTTCCAAAGTTCGGGATGCGCTGGCAACCTTTCGATGAGCAGTTGACGCTGCGTTCCACCTGGGGCGAAGGATTTCGAGAGCCCAGCCTCGAGGAATTAGTCGGGTCTCCGCTCTCAACTTTGGAGTTTTCTCACGATCCCATGAACGGCGGAGCCTTTGAGCCTGAGACGAACGTGCTGATCATCAGCAATCCCAATCTCCAGCCAGAAGATTCCCGCTCCTTCAGCGCGGGATTTGTTTACACGGCCAAGTATGTGCCTGGCTTGAACGTCTCGGTCGATTTTTGGGATACCGAGCGCATTGGTGTCGTCACTGCCCCGCTCGCCGACCAGGTGTTGCAGCGTGAACTAACAGGCACGTTGTTGCCTGGAGAAGTCGTGGAGCGCGACGTTGGCGGCAACATCACACGCATCATAACTCAAAATCAGAACATAGGTAACCAAGAGTCGCGCGGATGGGATTTCGGTCTTCTCTACCAAAAGCCGACGCCATGGGGAACGTTCACCTCCCTCACGCAAGCGACCTACCTGGATGAATTCATCTTCCAAGGGTTCATCTTCCGAGAGTTCGGCGTAGGGAATGGCAACTTGGCCGGCAGAACCACGGACCCGGGCACGTCAAACGAGGGTTGGTACAAATGGAAAGGCACGAGCCGACTCGACTGGACGTGGCAGGGCTTCGATCTCAACGCCACCGTGCACTTCACCGACGGCTTCCACGAATTCACGCCAAACATTCACCGGCATTGGGTGGAGCAGAGGTGGTTGTTCGACCTTCAGGCGTCCTATGATTTCACCAATCTGCTGCCGGTCGAGACGGAGGGTGTGCCCGGCTATTCCAAGAGCGCGAAGGAAATCACTCGTGGCAAGGACGGTGCACCGACGGAGCCGGCTGCCGCGCAGACCGCCACCTACGGTCGCTCGGTAATGGATCACCTCTTGCGCGGCACGATTCTCACCGTCGGCTGCAACAACCTCTTCGACAGGGACCCGCCTAAAGCCTACGGCGAAGGCGGTAATGCGGTCGGCTATCCGGGCTTTACCTACGATGCCACCGGCCGCTTCATTTACGTGAAGCTGACCAAGAAGTTCTAGTCGGAAAAGAACGGTAGGGCGCGACCGCCGGGCGCGCCGCGAGGCAGCGGCACATGCCGCTGCCTCTTTCCTTTGCGCCAACGCGCAATTGCGCAGTCGGTGTGCGGTTGTAAATTCCCTTCTTGAATCCAATGAGTTCATCGATCGCAAAAACGCTCATTGCACTCGTTGCGTGTGCCGGTGTTGTGTTTGCCGAGCCATTGCAAAACACAAAACCGCAGAGTGAGGAACAGCTCGTTTTTGTCACCGGTTCGCTCATCCCGCAGCGCGTCAAACTTCACCCGATTGCGACCAACACGCAGTCGCCGGTGCGGATCATCGATCGTCGCGAGATCGACAGAACCGGCCGATACACCACACCCGGCGCTTTCGTCAACGAACCCGCCGTGCGCATCATTGGCCACTGAAGGGGCGTTGCGGCCAGTCGGCGGTTTGTGGAGGTAAGGGGATTCGAACCCCTGGCCTTCTCATTGCGAACGAGACGCTCTACCAACTGAGCTATACCCCCGCAGCAGCCGGTTAATTTGTCGAAAACCTGCGAAGCAGCAAGTGTCGACGGAGTGATTGTCGATCTGGCAATGGCCAACTCGACAACTCATGAGATCGCGCCGAAAGCGAGGCCGAGGCTGTAAGTGACGGCGGCTTCGATCACGCCGACGATGGTCATTTCCAATCCGGATGCCCACCAGGAGCGCAGCGTGATCAGTGATTTGACCGCGCCGACGGCGAAATGCGCGATGATGCTGATCGCGAACGCCCACACGACTGCCGCGATTCCGCTCATGAAGA
>QHPZ01000155.1 GCA_003219225.1 Verrucomicrobiota bacterium
CGTTGCCGATCACGAAATGATAGGCCAGTCCGTTGCGCATCCGGCGAATGTAACGGTGGTAATAATCAAACGCGGCGGCGTTGCCCTGCCGTGTGCCGCTGTTGTGCACGACGATGAACTGCCAGCGCGCGCGCGCCACAGGCGCGCGATCGATCGCGGCGCGGACTGAGCGCGTCAGATATCGATAACCGCCGCCGCCGCCGCCGCGCTGTCGTCCGAAGCCGAACAGGCGCGCGAAAAACGAGCGATGCTCTTCGTAACCTGATTTTTCAATCGTGACTTCGGCCGGCTCTTCGACTGGCTGGCTAATTGTCGATGTTGGCACAGGTGTGGCGCTCGTTGGGACGGGAATCGCCGGCCGGACTTCAGGCGTTTCGGACGAACGACTTGTTTTCCGCGGCGAGGCCGTCTTTTCTGCGGGCGAGCTTTTCTTCTTCTTCTTCTTCTTCTTGCCCGTTGGGCTGGGTGATTTCTTTTTCCCCGCCGCTTTCGCTTTACGCGGGGACGCTTTGGGCGAAGGCGACGCGCTCGGCGAGGGCGACTTGCGCGGCTTGGCTGTTGGTGTTGGCGTCGCTGCGTTCCGCGTTTTTGCTTTGCGCTTCGCCGATTTCGCTTTGGCCCTCGGCGTCGGCGTCGGACTCACCAATTCGGCTCGGCGGACGTTTAATGCTCTGTCTTCACTGGTTTGCGCGCGAACGAGTGAGCCAACGACGACGGCAGCGGCGAAAGCGAGCGCAAGAAAACGCAGAACTCGCGCTCGCGTTCGCACTCAGGCCGCCTGCGCCACTGGGGCCGGCGCTTCCATCGGCGTGGCGGCGCGCTCCCGTTCCTGACGCAGGATGGCGTTCAACTTGCCTCCAAGTAAGAGGAAGAGGCAGGTGAGATACATCCAAGTCAAAAGGATGATGATCGAGGCGAGAGCAAGATAGGTCGCGTCGTAGCGGCTGTAGCGCGAGACGTAGAGCTGGAACAATTTCGTGACCGTGATCCAGCCAGTCGCGAAAAAAATGGCGCCGGGAAGTGCTTGCCGGATGGTGAGATAGTTTTCCGGGGTCAGCAGATACAAAACCAGCGCGAGGCCGATCAGAGCCAGCCATGTCAAGGGCAGACTGAGATACGCCACCCATTCCTGCAGCGGGAAGCTGAGTTGCAGGTTCACTTCGGCCACACCGGCGAGCGTTTCGCCGAACACAATCGCGTTGAAACACGCCAGAATCACAATTCCAAACCAGAACAGAAGCAGGAACGAGATGATGTATTTCGACCACCAATTGCGCGGCTCTTTCATCCCGTAAGTGTGACTGAGCGCGCGCGAGATGGTGGCAATGAAAATCGTGCCGCAGTAAATGCCGAGCAGAATCCCGGCGTTGGCGAGAAAACCACTCGAGCCGGTCACGACCACGTTTGCCGCCGCCGCATCCAGAACGTCCTGCACTTTCGGATCGGGCGGAAGAAAGCTTTTCAAGATCGCGAACATCCCGTGCAGCTTCGATGGGTCGGTGCCGAAGAGCCCGAGCAAATGCCAGAAGAAGAGCAGGCCCGGCGCGAGCGCGATCAACAAGGTGTAGGCCATCTGCGCAGCCAACCCGGTCGTATTATCCATCGCCGTCTCCCACACGAGGCGGCGGATCACTCTCCAGATAAACCGCAACGCTCTCACGCCAGGGACAGTTTACTTTGCGGCGCGCAAATATCCATTAAACTTGCCGCGCTGTAACCGCCCCGCTCTGTCGGGGCGCTGCTCGGCACGGCGACAGAGCGCCGTGGCTACAAATCTTCCGCTCAATGACCGTGAAAAAAATCCTGATCCTGACCGCGGGTTTCGGCGAGGGTCACAACAGCGCCGCGCGCGGGGTGCGCGATGGGCTGTTGCGCGTCGCGCCCGGCGAAGTCGAGGTTGAGCTACGCGATCTATTTCCCAAGACCTACGGCGCATTCAATGAGTTTGTGCGCAGAACTTATCTCGCCGTGATCAATCAGTGGCCCGGTTCCTGGGGCTACGTTTACCGCTGGCTCGACGCCATCCCCAATCACGACGAACGCCTTGCGCGCTTCATCCGGCTGAAAGAACATTTCGCGCGCTTACTCGACAGCTTTCAGCCCGACATCGTCGTCTCCACGTTTCCACCGTATCCCTATCTGCTGCGGCACATTCGCGGTCCGGACACGCGCTGCAAAAATATCGTCGTCATCACTGACTCGATCACCGTCAATGCGATCTGGTACCGATGTGACCCTGATTATTTTCTCGCGCCTAACGAACAAAGCGCAGCCGTTGTTCGGGCAGCCGGCATCAGGCCGGAAAAAATCAAAACATTCGGCTTCCCGGTCAGTCCGAAGTTCGCTGACCTCGCGCTCGCCGCGGGAGTCCGTCCGACTGGCGGACAAGATCGACAATCGTTCGTGCCCGGTGAGCGGCCGCGGATTCTGTACGTGATTAACGCCGGCAAAAAGCGGGCGCCCGATACAGTGAAACAACTTCTCGGGCTTAACGTCGATCTGACCATTGCCGTCTCGCATGATGAGCGTCTGCGGCGACTCCTGCAAAAGGCGACTGCCGATCGCGCGATCGATATTATTGGTTGGACCGACGACATGCCGGGCCTGCTTTGCCGCAGTCATCTTCTCATCGGCAAAGCGGGCGGCGCGACGGTGCAGGAAACAATTGCCGCACGTTGCCCGATGATCGTCAATCATGTCGTGTCAGGCCAGGAAGAAGGCAACGCCCGACTGATCGTTGAAACGAATTCTGGGACGGTTGCTCTGACGCCAGCCGCGGTCGCAGCGGCAGTGCAGCGCGCGCTTGCCGATGATGCGAAGCAGTGGCGCGAATGGTCGTGTAACATCAGCCAGTTAAGCCGCCCCCGCGCCGCGCTCGATACGGCCGAGTTCCTGTTGTCGATCTAGCGAAAAGTTTCCTGCTGTCGGCAAAACGTTTTTCGCACTTCCAGCTCTGGCGAGAGAATCACCAGGTCAGCGTCGAAACGAGCCGCGAGTTCACCTTTATTTTTCAAACCGATCGCGTGCGCTGGCGTTTGCGTCGCCATCGCGATCTCCTCATGCAGCGGCAGACCGAGCTCCCGCGCGCCTCTGCGCACGAGATCGACCATGCGGGCGGCGCTGCCGGCAAGCGCGGAGCGATCGGCCAGCAAGCAAACGCCGCCTTCGACGATGCAGTCGTTGCCGTAGAGCGAAAAACGCGAGCCTTCGGTCAAGCCGGCGCCAGCCGTCGCATCGGTCACCAGACAAATCCGAGAGAATCCTTTCGCCTGATAGAGCATCTTCATCAGTGTGGACGAAACGTGATGACCATCGGCGATCAGATCGCAGACGATCTCTGGCTCGCTCAGCGCGAACTCGACTAACCCAGCCACGCGATAAACGCCGCGCCGCCGCGCGCTCGACATGCAATTGAACATGTGCGTCACGCTGCGCATCCCGCGCACGAATGCCGCACGCGCGTCTTCGTCCCACGCGTCGCTATGTCCGCCGCTCACGCTCACACCGCGTCCGGAAAATTTCTCGATCGCCTCCAGCGCGCCCGACAGTTCCGGCGCAAGCGTGAGCCGTTTGATTAGATCGGCATGCTCGAGCAATTGCTCGATTGCGGGAGAAGCCGGGGCCTGGACGAACTCGGCACGCTGCGCACCGCGTTTGTTCTTCGAGATGAACGGGCCTTCGATGTGAACGCCGGCGATTTGTGGAATCGAAGATCGACAAGTTCGAACGGAGTAGAAGCGACGTGGTGCCGCCGGTCGCATGAAAATCGCAGATCGCGCGAAACGCTTCGGGTGAGGCTTCCATTGTGTCGCGGCCCATCGCGCCGTGCACATGAAGATCGATAAAGCCAGGCGCGAGATAATCTCCCGCAAGATTGACAATCTCATCGTCGCTCGTGTCGCTTTGCGGTCGGATCGCCGCGATCTCGCCTCCCCGCACGACGAGCTCAAGCCCATCGCGAATCCCATCAGGAAAAATCAGGCGGCCGTTTCGGAAGATCATTTGCTGGTGGATAGAATTGCCTTTGCAACTCACCGAGTCCATCCTCTCCTGGGATGGATTTTGATTACGATGTTGTGATCATCGGCGGTGCCTTCTCCGGAGCGGCGACGGCGCTCATGCTGAAACGCAAACACCCGCCGGCGCGAGTGCTCATCATCGAAAAGACGACCGAGTTCGACCGCAAGGTCGGCGAATCAACGACCGAGGTGAGCAGCTGTTACATGACGCGCATTCTCGGCTTGACGAATTACCTCGGGCACGAGCAACTGGCCAAGCAGGGACTGCGCTTCTGGTTTTGCAATCGGCCAGACCAACCGTTCGACGACTGCGTCGAAGTCGGCCCGCGCTACAACTCGCGCGTGTCCACGTTCCAAGTCGACCGCGCAAAACTCGACGCGCATATGCTTGAGGTTGCGGTGCAGGCCGGCTGCGATCTCTGGCGCCCGGCGAAGGTCAGACAAGTTGATCTGGTCGGCGGGGCCGGGCAAACGGTGACGGCAGACGTCGCTTCTTCGCAGCGCACCGTGCGTTGCCGCTGGGTGGTCGATGCGAGCGGACGTGCGGCGACGCTCTCTCGGAAGCTCGGCCACTTTTGTCAAAATACCGAGCACCCGATCAGCGCGGTCTGGGCGCGCTTTACGGGAGTGAAAGATTGGGACAGCTACGAGTGGCGCGAGAAATTTCCGGACTACGCGGATGCGTGTCGCACCGCGCGCAATTGGGCAACCAATCATCTCTTCGGCCGCGGCTGGTGGTGCTGGATCATTCCATTGCGCGGCGGCGATGTGAGCGTGGGCATCGTCTACGATAGCCGGCTGTTCAAATTGCCCGAAGGTCCGAACCTCGGTGAACGCCTGCACGCCCACATCCTTGGCAATCCGGTCGGCCGCGAGATTTTCGCGCGCGCGCGCGCGATCGAAGGCGACGCGCACGCGTTGTCGATGTTGGCCTATTGGAGCGACAAAGTTTGCGGCGACGGCTGGGCGCTGGTGGGCGATGCCGCCGGCTTCATCGATCCGCTTTACAGTCCGGGTCTCGATTTCTGTTCCTACACCAGCTATTTCGTGGCCGAGCTGCTCGGGCGCGCTCTCGCCGGCGAAGAGGTGGCCGAGCGTCTCGCCCACTACAACGAGCAGTATCCGGTGATGTACCGCTACTGGTTCGAAAGCTTGTTCAAGAACAAGTACCACTACATCGGCGATGCCGAACTGATGTCGGCCGCGCTGCTCCTCGATGTTTCGAGTTATTATCTTGGCCTCGTTATCCCCGCTTATCGCGATTCGGAGCAGGCATTTGCCGATTTGCCCTTTCGCGGCCGGATCGGCCATCTCGTCGGCGAGATGATGAAGTTTTACAATCGCAGATTGGTCGCCCTAGCTAGGCGGCGTCTGGCTACCGGCTACTACGGCAGACATAACGCCGGTTGGCGCGAACTTTACGACGGTTTCGTTCCGGATTCGCGCGTTTTCAAGTTCCTGGTGAAAGGATTGCTGCGCTGGTGGAAAGCGGAGGCGGTAAACATCAGGTTGATGTTTGTTCCACCTCTGAACGCACGAGCGGCGGAAAAACCAGCGAGCGCGCCGGTGGCAGCAATCACGGCGGACTAACCACGCCGATATACCAGCGAACAAACGCGTCGCCGAAGAACATCCATGCGAGCGCGCCGAGCGCGAGATACGGGCCGAACGGCAGTTTCGCCGACCAGACGCGCTTGCCGACCAGCAGGGTAAACAATCCGACAAGCGAGCCGGCGAGCGAGCCGGCAAACACACTGAAAAGCACGGCGCGCCAGCCGAGAAATGCGCCAATTGCCGCCAGGAATTTCAAGTCGCCGCGACCCATCGCTTCGCGCGGAATCACGACTTCGAGCGCGGTGCCCGAAATCTCATTGATGTCATCGAGCATCAGCGTCTGGTCTTCGGCGGTGACGCGGTTGTAGTAAAACTCGAGCGTGACCTTGTTGTGGACGTGATTGTCGATCTTGGCGTCCTCGCATTTGAGAAGGAGCCGATCTTTCTCGCGCGCGAAATAGTCGCTCCACAAACTTTGTTCCGCACCGAGCACGAACTCGGCGTCGTCCCCGTGGCGTTTCCATGTGAATGGCGTCGGCCCGTCGAGTCGAATCCGCTTTTTGCCGAAAGCGAGCTTGCCCGCTTCCAGAACGAGCAAGAGAACGATGTAACCAAGCGCGGCGGCGAGCAGAGCGCGCACGGCGGCGGCGAGCCGCGATTCGGTGTTCATCAATTCGGGGACGAGGAAACTCGCCACGATTCCCGCGATGGTGCCGCCGATCGTGACCTGGTCGGGAATGATGAAGTGTTCAAAATCGACAAAGGTTGCGATGATCACGAGCGACACAAACACCCAATAGGCAAGCGCGAGTGGCCATGGAAAAGCGCGCCAGACGGCGAAGAACAAGAACGCGGTGATGAGCTCGACCCCGAAATAACGAAAGCGAATCGACGCGCCGCAATGGGCGCAGCGGCCGCGGAGAAGAAGCCAGCTCGCGAGCGGGATGTTTTGATACCACGGGCGGCAATCGATAGATGCAGACGTTCAGAAACGAACCCACGACCGCGCCGAGGACGAACGCGAACGCGCTGAAGATCAATTCATAAGCCGATCTGTCCACGTTCTCAGATGCTCGATGTCGATCTTGCGCGGCGCTCCATCAGCCACGCGATCCAGATGCAGCTCTCGTAAAGCAAACACATCGGCAATCCCATCGCCACGAGCGTGATCACGTCCGGCGTCGGTGTGATGATCGTCGCAAGAATGAAGATAAGCACGATGGCGTACGGTCGGGTGCGTGCCATGAAGCGGTAGGTGACAAGCCCAAAACGCACCAGCGCTAAGACGACGACCGGCAGCTCAAAGGCCAGACCGAACCCGATCGTGAACCGCGTCACAAAGGAGTAATACTGCTGCACCGTCCACGTCGGGGTCCAGCCAAGCGACTGCGTGTCGCGAAAGAAGAAGAGGATCGTCTTCGGCAACAGCCAGAAATAGCAAACCAACACGCCAAGAAGAAAGAGCGCAAAGCTGACGCCGATCGCCGGAAAGAGAAAACGTTTCTCGACCGCGGTCAGCGCGGGCAGCACGAATTCGGCGGCAAAATAGAGCAGCAGCGGAAAGGAAATGACGATTCCGGCGTAGAACGCGAGGTGAAACGAGATCACGATCGAATCGGTGATACCAAGGGCGCGCAACGCGCCAATCTTTTGATCGATATCGTGGAGCGGCACCTGCATCACGCGCACGAGCGTGGAGCGGAATGCGAAACAAAAGATCATGGCGATCACAAGCGTGATCGCCATTTTCACGATCATCCATCGCAGGTCTTCGAGGTGCTCGAGGAACGGTTTCGAGGTCTCGCTCTCCGGCAGCTCGCGAAAACGGAAGATGTCGCGCAGCGCCATCAGATCAGAAATCAAGCGCCTGACCCAAGCGCAAGATGACCCCCAGCAATAAGCCGGGCCCAAATCCCGAGCGTGTTGGCATCGCGAATTTCGTTGGCCGCGATCATGCGCCGGATTTTATCCAGATTGAAGGCGCGACAATCGATAATCGATTCGCCTTCATCGCGCTCACCGTGCGGGCAAGGCTCAACCGGGCGTGCAAGAAAAAGGTAGCCGTGCTCATCGGTGAAGCCGGGCGAGGAAAAATAATGGCCGAGTGAAATGAGCTCGCCGTCTTTCGCTAACTGGTAACTCGCTTCCTCGCGCAGCTCACGCAAGGCGATTTGTTTCATCTCGTCGTCATCGGCGTTACGGTCATCGATTTGACCGGAAGGCATTTCCCAGATCGCGGCGCGAATCGGGATCCGCTCCTGCCGAATCAGCACGATTTTTCCCTCGCGCGTCATCGGCGCAACGATGACGGCGGCTTTGCGCCGCACAATTGTCCACGAGCGTGGTTGGGGACGCGCCGGTGTGCGCACCTCCTCGGTGACAACTTCGAGATGATCGTTGCTGAAATGGTGCGTGCTCGAGATCGTTTTCCAACCATCGCTGTCTTGCACAAGTTCGCTGCGTTGCACGGCGCCAACTGTAGCCACGGCGCTGTGCGCCGTCGAATGCGGAGCGGCCACAGGGCGGTGCCGACAGCGTCGCGCGCGGCCGCATCATTCCTCGGCCGCGTTGCGAGTCACGGTGACAGAAGCATATTGCGCGTCCGGCAGAGCAAACTTGCGCAGCTCGAGGGTGATTTGCCGAATCGCGAAGGTTTTCAGCAGATGCCGGGCAAGCCGATCCGTGAGGGTTTCGAGCAGTTTATCCGACGTTTCGCTGGCAAATTTCGTCGTCTCGTCGCAAACGGCGGAATAGTTGACAGTGCGCGCGATCTCGTCGTTGAGATCGCGCAGATTGCAGGCCGGCCAGAGTGTGATGTTCGCGATGAGCCGCTGCGGTTCGGCGCGCTCGGCTTCCGGTACACCGACGCGGGCAAAAACTTCCAGCTGTTCGATGCGAATCCGCCCTGAAAAAAGATCCGGATCAGCAGGCATGAACAAGATCGACAATGGCAGTGTCAGCTCTCAGCACAAGGTTCTTCTGCTGCCTTGGCAGCAGCTACTTCGGCGCGAGCGAGGCGACGATTTGGTCGAAGCGCGGGTCGCCGCGGAGCGGGTCCCAGTAGGGATCGAGGCGCAGTTGGCCGTAGCTTAGGAAGCCGGGCATTTGCGCCACACTCGTCAGCTGCTGCAAAGCAAGGTCCTTCTCACCGGTCCAGGCGTAAATGACAGCCAGATATTGGGCGAGGAGACACCCATCGATGGAATTTTTTTCTACCGGCAGGAGCTCCACCGCGCGCCGCCCTTCGCGGATCGCATCGTCTTTGCGTCCGAGAAATGCGTCGATCATTCCAAGAACGCAGAGCGCCTGGGCGTAATCGGCTTGATTACGCACGAGATTGGCCGTTTCCTGGCGCGCTTTAATAAATGCAGCGCGCGCCGCACGCTTGTCGCCGCGCATTTGCGCGACCAGGCCCTCACACCAGGTGCGTGGAAAGGGGATCGTTTCGACATGGCAACCGTCGATCGGCATCAAGGCTAATGCTCGCTGCGCCTCGGCCGCATCGCGCTGGCGCAAGGCTAAGCCGAACCTCTCCTGCGCCAGGTTCTTTGCGGCGTCAGGAGCTTCGGCCAGGGTGGCTTTGATCATCGCAGCGAGGGGGCCCGGATCGGCATGCCATTCGAGTTCCATCTCTGGCCTGCGAGCGCGCATCGCTGCGTCTTTCGGCACCAGTGCGATTGCGCGATCGAGGATCGCTTCCGCATCGCCAAAGCGGCGTAAACACTCATAGGTCCGTGCCACTTGCTCGAGAACAACCGGATTTTGTGGATCCAGCTCGACGGCGCGTTGAAGATTTTTAAGAGAATCGTCCCAGCGGCCGCGGCGCCGATCGATGTAGCCAGCGAGAGTGAAAGAGAATGGATCGTTTGGTAACGCTTTTTGGGCGAGGTTGAGTTCCTCGCGCGCGCCGTCGTAGTCGAGATGGCCCCAGTAAAGATGGATGGCGCGGGCGAGATGTGCCTCTCCGGCATCTGGACGGACTCGGATGAGCGACTGAATGGCTGCCTCACCCATGGCCAAGCGAGCTGGCGTGTGATCAAGGCCTTCGAAGTAGAGTTGGTCATGAGCACGCACCAGTTGGTAATAGGCCAGGGCGAAGTTCGGATCGCGCTCGGTTGCCTGACTGAGCAGGCGAATCGCTTCCACCAGCGCCTCTTGCTGCGGCAAACTGATGACCGACAGCTCGATGAGTTTTTTTCCGCGGGTGTAAAGATCGAAGGCCGCAAGGTCGGCGGTGGGTTGCTCTTTGATCGCCGCTTTCTCTTCGGGGGAAAGTTTGCTTTTGAGTTGGGCGACGATTTTTTCGGCGACCTCACTTTCAATGGCAAAGACGTCGGCCAGCTGGCGATCATAGCGTTCGGCCCAGAGATGCGTATCGCTGCGGGCGTCGATTAACTGCGCGTTCACGCGGACACGTCCATCGGCGCGTTGCACCGTGCCCTCGAGTACGTGCGCCACGCCGAGCGCTTTGGCAATCTCGCGCAGATTCCGTTCGACCCCGGTCTTGTATTGCATGACCGAGGTGCGGCTGATGACTTTGAGGTCGGCGACCTTGGCAAGACTGGTGAGAATTTCATCCTGAAAGCCGTCGGCTAGAAACGAGTACTGTTTTTCATCGCTCAAATTTTCAAAGGGAAGAACGGCAATGCTCTTTTCCGGAATCGCGGCGACGACGTTCGGCTCGATGCGCGGCGCCGCTGTCCAGGGATGCCAAAACCAGTAACCCGCCACCGCCGCAGCGGCGATAAGGGAGCCCGCCACGGCGAGAACCAGAATCCGATTGCGGTTTGCGGCTTCGCCTCCGTCGGGAGCGGCGCCTGCCAGCTTGATCGCACCGCCGTCGACGTAAGAACAACAAAGATTTGCTGCGCCCAATCGGGGGCGTGGAAGATCGGCATCACTGTGCCGACGACCTGGACGGTCGCTCCAGCGGCGACAACGTAGCCGATCGCGACGCGATACACGCGCCGAGTCTTCAGTTCCTGAACGAACGTTTTCATCGGCCACCACGCGTCCCCTCAATCGACGCGGGAGCAACAATCAGGTTCCCAAATTTCAGAGCTACGGCAAGCGCCTTCGGCCTGCACGACAGGAACGAAACGGCGACGCGCGCTATCTGGTTGTCAACGTAGGTCTTGCCGACAGCGCGGTTGCCGCACTGACTCGCCAAAAACCGCCGAGATTGTTGAAGCGGAGCTCGGAAACGGAGCAAAGATCTTGGTGTTGGACATTAAAAGATCGACAATTGGCGCGATCGATTAAGGGCAAAGCTGTTCTGCGGTGTCAGGTCGCCGACTATTGTCGCGCGAGGGAGGCGACGATTTTGTCGAAACGCGGATCGCTCCGCAGCGGATCCCAGTAGGGATGCAAACGCAACTGCCCGTAGCTTAGATAACTGGGAACTTTCGCGGCAATGCTCAACTGTTCGAAGGCAAGATCCTTCTCGCCCGTCCACGTATAAATCAGCGCCAAGTTTCGCACCAACAATGGACCGATGATGGCGTCTTTGGTCATCGGCAACAGCTCGACGGCGCGGCGGCCTTCGCGAATTGCATCATCCTTGTGACCAAGGGCGGCGTCAGCCATTCCGAGCACACAAAGCGCGTTCGCATAGTCAGGTTGCTTCGCCACGAGGTCGGCCGCCTCGGCTCGCGCGTCGGCAAACGCCTTGCGGGCGGCTGCTGCATCGCCCCGCATCCGAGCGACGATGCCTTCACACCAGGTCCGCGGAAACGGAACCGTGTCGTCGTAACATCCATCGACCGGCAAAACAGCCAGGGCGCGAAGCGCGGCGTCGAAATCCCGCTCGCATAACGATGCGCGAAGCCAAAACTCGGCGACGTTTTTGGCTTCGCCCGAATCTTCGGCAATACTGGCCTCTACCGTCGAGAGGAGCGGCCGCGGATTGGCATGCCAATCGAGTTCGATGGCTGCACGCGCAGCTCGCAAAACTGCGTCTTTGGGAGTAAGCGCTATCGCGCGATCCAAAGCATGCGCAGCTTCAGCAAAGCGGCCCAGACACTGATAGCTTAAAGCGATTTGTTGAAGGAAAGCAGAGTTTTGCGGATCAAGCTCGATAGCGCGTTCGAGATTTTTGGTCGAGTCAGCCCAGCGGCCTTGCCGACGATCGATATAACCGGCGAGCTGAAAGGGAACCGGATCGTTCGGCAGGCTTTTTTGGGCCAAGGTCAGTTCCTGTCGTGCCCGATCATAATCGAGATAACACCAATAGAAATGCTTCGCCACAGCCAGGTGCGCTTCGCCTGAATTTGGGCGTAGTCGAGCGAGCGATTGGATGGCCGCGTCGGCCATAGCCAGCCGCGCCGGAGTGTGATCGACGCCCACCAAGTAGAGCAAATCGTGAGCGTGGGCCAGTTGGTAATACGCAAGTGCGAAGCTGGCGTCGCGTTTAATTGCCTGATTCAGCAGGCGAACCGCCTCGACCAGGCTTTCCTGTTGAGGAGTACTAAAAATGGCACTCTCGATGAGCGTCTTGCCCCGCACGTAAAGATCGTGTGCAGCGAGATCGTCCGTGGGTTGCGTCTCAATCGCGGCTTTCTCTTCGGGTGAAAGCTTACTTTTGAGCTGGGCGACAATCTTTTCGGCCAGCTCGGTTTCAATCGCGAAGACGTCGGCCAGGCTGCGATCGTAATTTTCGGCCCAGACATGACTGTCGGTGCGGGCATCGATCAACTGCGCGTTCACGCGGACACGGCCGTCGGCTCGCTGGACGGTTCCTTCCACCACGTGCGCCACGCCGAGCGCTTTGGCGATCTCGCGGACATTGCGCTGGACACCTCCTTTGTACTGCATGACCGAGGTGCGGCTAATGACTTTCAAGTCCGCCACCTTCGCCAGATTGGTGAGAATTTCATCCTGCACGCCATCGGCAAAAAAGGCATACTGCTTTTCGTCCCCCAAATTTTCAAACGGCAGGACGGCGATGCTTTTTTCGGGAATGTTGACTGCGGCTGGTTGTTGCGTGCGCCATTCGACGGTGAAGGGATGCCAGAACCAGTAAGCGGCAACAGCCGAGGCGGCGATCAACGAACCCACGGCTGCTAGAATCCAAAGACGGCGCTGATTTGCAACTGCAACCGGCCCGGCTCCGGCGTCCGTAATTTCGATCGCGCCCGCTTTGATGTCAAAACACCAGGCGAACACCAGCGCGATCGGGAAACCGGCGGCCACAAGGACGACGAATACCTGCAGGGCCCACTCCGGTGCGTGAAAGATGGGCAAAACCGTTCCGACGACCTGAACAGTTGCGCCGGCGGCGACGATGTAGCCGATGGCAACGCGATAAACGCGCCGAGTTTTCAGTTCCTGAACGAACGTTTTCATCGGCCACCTCCGTCGTTTCGCGGTCGAAGGTGGAGCAGCCTAGCTTCCCTAAATTCTCACTAGGCAGCAAGCGCGTTCGGGTTGCGGCTGAGCTGCATGCGGCAGTGCGTTAAGTGCTTTGTCCAATCAATGCGCTTCAACTTCCCGGCAGGTCTCAGGTTGCTCGCGATTTGCGCCAGGCGACGCGCAAATTTTCCAAACGAAGCCATTCGGAGCAAAAGCGGCCAGGTTCAAGACGACCATAACGAGTGCGAACAGATACATTCCCATGGCGAGACCGATGGCGACATGCATGGTGCAGATTCCTGCCAGCCAGATTGCGCGTGTCCGCCTGCCCCAGATAAAAAACGGATAGCTCAGCTCGAGCAATGCAATGGCGATGCCAGTAAATGGTGGCCGGATGAGAGCGCGCCACAAATTGGAACCGTCCCACCAACCGGTTCCCGAAGCTTTCGTCAGGCCGGTGAAGAAATAAATGACGCACAAATGCAGCTGTAACACGCGGCGCCAGAAGCCAAGTAATTGTCGATCTTGCGGGCGCGCTTTTTGCCACCGTTGATCTACTGACCATCGATCCGGTAACGGAGCGAACACGAGATAGAAAAATCCAATGGTCATGAAGTTGTCCACACCGTAACAAAGAAACCCTGCACTTTTGGCGGCAGATAAATGAACCAACCAAGCGACAACCGCGGAGGCGCGGCTGAACACTCCTGCAACCAAAGCGGCGCCGGCGATAACTAGCAGCCACCACGCTATCGACAAAACTATCGATTCACTTAGTCCGATCCTTATGCCGACTGCGGTCAACCAACCCAGCCGCGGAACCAGGGGACTCTGCGTGGAGAGTAGCGCTTCGGGCAGCTCGGGCCCAACTAACTCGTGGCCGGTGCGCGCAAACAAATAATTCCAGTCATACTGAAGGGAAACTGCATAGAAGATAGTCTGAATTCCGAGGCCAACTCTCAGCATGGTCAGCCAGGCATCTGTTTGCGGACGAAACAGCAACTCGTCCAGCCGACCAGTCCAGCTCGTTGTTCGTCTCAAGGTTGTGGCAAGGGAGCAGCCGCCTCACGCCGGCTAAAATCATAGCCGTATAAAAATTCAAAGTCCTCCTGCTTGCCCTGTTCGAACTCAACGATACTTGGCAACTTCGTGACACCGAATACGGCGCGAACCTTGACTGCGTCCGGGTGTTCGCGCCAGATAGTTCCAGCTATTGTTTTGACAACATATTCTCGCAGCGCGGGATGAGGAGTTCGCCCGATCTCGTCGAGCAAACTTGCGACACGCAAGCCGGCGGCACGACTGTTGACAGCTGGGAGCGTGTATTCCGACCGGCCATCCGCATAATCGACTCCAAAGCCTAGCCTGAAGCTATCCGGAACATTAGGCGCAAAGTAGCCATAGCCGCGCTCTGTACCGGCGAGGTGGCAGTAGGTCAGAAACGCACGCCGAAGCGGATTGGAAGATGCGAGAGTCTGACCCAGCGCGCGAGCTGTAATCGGCTCTACTTTCTGTGCTAAGTAACTCCAGCTCGGAGGAAGCGCCGTCAGTCTGTGCGCGACCAGCCAAACTACTTCGCGGCACGAAATCGCAACGATAATCAGGAAATGCAACACCAGCCACGCGAGATAAATCCGCTTGTGGCGCACACCGGTCCAGCGCTCCGGAACAGCGATCCGATAACTATGGGCTCAATGCGTTTTGAACAGCTGTTATGTCGCTGCTGCTCGGCGACGCGATCTGCACGGTAGTATGACTCGAGATGCGGGTAAGTTCCTCGTTCGATGCCTTCGCCTTGTCCGATACGGTCACCTTATCGGTTTTGATATCGAACTGGCTGCTTCCTTTCGACACGTTGGTGATATCGTATTCAGTCTTGTCCTTATATTTACCATGGCCTTTATGCCCGGGACTATGCCGCATGTGGAAACAGTACTGCGCGTCCTTACCGAGGTTATCAAATATGTCGGAAAACGTGTCCTCATTCTTCACGGCGCGTTCTTTCGAAACCTTAAAAACCTCGTAACCCGGCTTTGGCGTGAAAGTGCAGTCGGCCAGTGCCCGCGCGCCGACAATCACACCTGTGCCCAGTGCAGCGAAGATCAGCAGCTTCAAACTTCCAGATAGGCTTTTCATAGTGTCGGCTGGTTTGCCCGAGCATACGCCAATTAGCAAGCCCAAAATTGCCCGCCCTGGGATTTGCCTTGTTGGCGTCCGCCAACCGAATGCGTGCCTCAGCCGACACGAAAACGCACGTCGCGGATGACTTTGCCGCCGAAGCGCCGCTTCAATTTGCGCAGGATGTCGATCTTGGAAACCTGCTCGAGCTCGTAGTGTAGCGCCGGCTGAAGCACGCGCACGTAAAGCACGCCTTCGCGCAACGCGACCGGCGCAGAATGCGCGGCGATAAATTCGCCCACGATGTTGGCCCACGCGTCGATCACCTCGGATTCTTGCAGGCGCTCCTTCAGCCCGAGCCGCTGCATCAGCGACGGCACCAACTCCGCGGCGGAACGGAATTGGTCCCGAGGCCGTTTTGGTTCCGGCAAGCCGCGCCACTCAGCGATGACTGCGGCGCGCAGGGATCGTGTCATTTCGAGCGGAGCGAAGCGCAGTCGAGAAATCTCTCACTCTTAACGATGAGAGATGTCTCGACTTCGCTCGACATGACAGAAGGAGAAGATCAATATTTCCGCCGCATGTTGCTGGGCAGAATGTTCAGCTCGGTGCGGTACTTGGCCACGGTGCGGCGCGCGATCGGGATACCGCGTTTGCTCAAAATCTCCACGATCTCCTTGTCGCTCAACGGCGTGTTGCCGTCTTCGTTTCTAACGAGATCGAGAATGGCTTCCTTGACGCTGGTGTTGCTCATCGATTCGCCGCTCGAGGTCTGATAACCGGGCGTAAAGAAATATTTCATCTCAAACACGCCCTGGGGCGTGGCCATGTATTTGCCGGAAATCGCGCGGCTGACGGTGGTTTCGTGCACGCCTACGGCATCCGCAATCTGCACCATTGTCATCGGTTTAAGGAAAGCCGAGCCGTGCTCAAAAAATTCGCGCTGCCGTTTTACGATCTGGTGCGCGATATTGGAAATCGTTTGCTGGCGTTGATGAATCGATTTGATCAGGAATCCTGCGCCATGATGTCCTTGTAAGTGTTGCTGATGCGCAGGTGCGGGATTTGTTCACCGTTTAAAATCACCTGGAAGTCGCCGTTAACTTTTTCCACCGTCACATCGGGTAGAACGTAGTTCTGCGGAGCAGCGGCGAATATTTGTCCCGGTCGCGGATCGAGCTGGGCAATATTGTTGGCGCATTTTTGGACCTGTTCAACGCTGATCCCCATCCGGCGCGCGATCTCCGGGAAGCGCCGCTTGCCCAGGTCCTGCATGTGCTCGGAAATAATTTTGTATTCGAGGCTGTTCTGACGGCCCTCGCGTTTCAGTTGAATGAGCAAGCACTCGCGCAAATCGCGCGCGCCGACGCCGGGCGGATAAAAGCTTTGGATGAGCGTCAGCATGTTTTCGAAATCTTCCTTCGGTATGCCGGTGTTAAGGGCCATTTCTTCCGGCGTGGTTTGCAGGAAACCGTTGTCGTCAATGTTGCCAATGATGAGTTCGGCGGTTTTACGATCGTTCGCGTTCAGCGGCGTCTGGTTTAGCTGTCCCATGAGATGCTGCTGGAGCGTCTCCTGGGTCGCGATCGAATCGAAAAAGAATTGCCGTTTGTCTTCCGCTTCCTGTGAGCGCCCGCTGTAGCTGCTCGATTGCGCCATGTAATCGCGCCATTCTTCGTCCAATTTCGCCAGGCGATCGAATTCCTCTTTGAAGTTTTCGTCGTTGCCGCGCTCGTTTTCGACGCGCTCCTCGGCATTAGGTTCCTCCGGCACCTCTTCCAGCACCGGATTAACTTCCATTTCCTGTTGCACGAGATTACGCAGCTCAAGCAGCGGCGCCTGCAGGATGAGGAGACTTTGCTGGAGTTGCGGGGCAAGGACCTGTTGCAGAGAAAGATTCTGCGTCTGGTGCATCCCTTGACCGTCCATAGGCGGAGTTTACCGGGTTTGCCGAGCAGAGGCAAGCAATTTGCGCGCCGTACCTCTGAATGCCCGCGTTTCGCGCTGTTCTTTAAGCGTGACGGAACACGACTTGCTCTTGCATCTCAGCATTCAAATTCCCGTCCAATGAAACATCTTTGCTTCGCCGTGTTACTCGGGATCAGTTGCCTCGCGCTGCTCACCAGCCGCGCACAAACGCCGGCGGCAAAACCGGATGAACAGGAGCTGCTCACGTTGGTGAAACAAGTGCAGGCGCAGCAGGCGCAAATTGTCGCCAACCAAACCCAGATCGACAGCAAACTGGCCGATCTGGCCGAGACCATTCGCGTAGCCCGCATTTATTCCAGCCGGAGTCGCTAACGCAAACAAATGAAACGGTTCTGGTTCATCTCAATTTTCGCGGCATTCGCAATGTTTGGCGCAGACGCGCAATCGCCCACGCCCGCGCCGGTAGCGGCTGCATCGACGATAGACTCCGTGCCAGTTGCCCTCAAACAGCTCCAGGAAATCAAAGCCGCTAATGAAGAGCTGCTCAGGAAACAGGACGCCGCTCTGCAAAAATTGGACGAGCTCCAGAAAGCCGCCGACGAAATAAAGATCTTCGGCAAACGCAGCTAAGGCTTGTCCTGAGCGCAGCCGAAGGATCGGCAATCTGGGAGCGGCCTCAAGCGCCGCGAAGGTCGGGACGCTAAGGTCCCTTCCACATTTTCACAGCCCAGCCATGTCCCATTTAGGTAAAGTAGGTTTTGGCTTTGTCCGGATCGAACTTGGGGTAGCCCTGCGCTTCTTTGTAGAGCATGATGGTCGAAGGAAATGGATACGCGCTCCAGGTGTTCGGCGCCGGCATGGCAGTAGCCATGTCCGGTTTGTAGCGCTCCTTTTGCACGAGCGCAGGATCAATCGCCAGCACATAACCAGTCTCGTTGTCTCCGGCGTGTCCGCCGTCTTCGCCGAAGACCTCACGCGTGATGTCACTGCAATACGACCACCAGTTCACCGCCAAAATGCGCGTGCTCGTTTCGCGGCCGATCTCCTGGGCAAGCGCGCTCAGAATCGCCGTCTGTCCGCCGCCGTGTCCGTTCAGCAGAACGATGTTTCGAAATTTGTTCCTCGCCAAACCAGCAAGTACTGCGCGGACATACGCGCGGTAAGCATCTTCGGGAATCGTGAAGCTGCCGGGATACCCGTCGAGAATTCCGGTGAACCCGTAGGCGATTACGGGAGCTATCATCGCATTCACTCGGTCAGCGATGGCGTATGCCATCGCCACCGGCGCGATAATGTCAGTGCCATTTGCGGCGACGCCGTGCGGCTCGAGTGTTCCCAACGGCAGTAGTACGGTGTCGATCTTCGCCGGCACCCATTCGGCGAACTCGAGCCAGTTGATCCGCTCCAGCTCGCGCGTGCTCGGCCCGGAATTGCTCATTTCGATGTTAAGCGAAACCTTGTCGCCACGGCCGTGTGGGCCGTCTGTGTTAGACGCGCCACCGGCGCGTGGCTACAAAATGTTTCGGCGCGACGGCCGCTTCATGACGCTTTGGCTTTGCCCTTCGGTTCGAGCTTGCGGTAAAGCGTGGCCATGCTGATGTCGAGCATGCTGGCTGCTTTCTCACGTGAACCCCCGCAGTGCGCCAGAGTCGCTTCGATGTAATTGCGTTCCTGTTGCTGAATGAAATCGTCCAGCGTTTCGCCCACCGGCATGGCGGCAATCGCGCTGTTGGCCTTCTCACCCTGTGCCTCCTGCACGATGTGCGGCGGCAGGTCGCTTGGCAAAATCATGTCGTCTTCGCACAACGCGCACGCCCGCTCGATCGCGTTCTCCAACTCGCGCACATTTCCCGGATACGAGTAATGGCAAAGAATGTCGACTCCCGCCGGGTCGATTTTCTTCGGTTCGCCACCCGCGGAGCTTGCCTGTTTTTGCAGAAAATGGTTGACGAGCAACGGCACGTCTTCCAATCGCTCCCGCAACGGCGGGATTTCGACCGGAATCACCGCCAGCCGATAGTAAAGGTCCTCCCGGAACGTGCCGTCCTTAAGTTTCGGTTGCAGCGGTTCGTTCGTCGCGCCAACCACGCGCACATTGACCGGCGAACTCTTATTGTCTCCGACGCGACGCACTTCGCGCTCTTGCGTACCGAGATTCGCTTCTTCGAACAAGCCCCGCTTGTCCGCAACCGCGCCCGTGAACGCGCCTTTCTTGTGACCGAACAACTCGGACTCGAGCAGGTTCTCTGGCAACGCGCTGCAATTGATCGCGACAAACGGATGATGCTGGCGGTTGCTGTTGAAATGCAGACCGCGCGCGATCAATTCCTTGCCCGTGCCGCTTTCGCCGACGATGAGCACGGTGCTATCGGTGTCGGCGACTTTGTTAACCAAATTGTAGACCTGCTGCATTTTGCGGCTGGTGCCGACGATGTTCTCGAAGCGATAGCGGTTCTTGAGTTCCTTGCGGAGATAAACGTTTTCCCGCAGTGCCGCTTGATAATCGAGCGCCCGCTGCACCGTCAGCTGGAGCTCGTCGATCTTGAACGGCTTGGTCACGTAGTCGTAGGCGCCCATCTTCATCGCCTCGACCGCCGTCTCCACCGTGCCGTAAGCGGTGATCAAAATCACCGCTGTTTGCCGGTGATGTTCGCGTACGTGCCGCAAGACATCGAAGCCGGTCATCGTTTCCATCTTGATATCGGCGACGACCACCTGCGGCTGAATGCTATCGAGCTGCTCGACCGCTTTCGGCGCCGAATTAAATGGGAAAACCTGGTGACCTTTTTCGCGACAAAGCGTCACGATCACCTCTACCATCGCCGGCTCATCATCGATGACAATAATCTTCGCCATGAAATCTCAGGCCGGAGAATATTTCAGTTCTGAGAAAAGGCAAAGTCGAAGTGAGAAGTGCGTGATAAGTCCCGTCCGGTCCGACAACTCCTATGTGCGTGTCCCTGCAACCATCACCCACGGCTCCCCGTCAAACGCGATGATCTCCTCAAACACACCACCCCCTCGAAACGGCACCGCCACAAGATCGGCATGGCCACCGCGGCGAATTTTCCCCAGCGCATTCTCCTGCCTCAACGCCTGCGCCGGATTCACCGTCACCATCCGTAAAATCTCCTCCGGCGATACATTTGGAAACGTTTTCGAAAACTGCCGTATCTCTGCGAACAAGCTCAGATCATCATTGCTCGCCAGGCTGTCGGTGCCGAGGCAAACGTTGAAATCAAGCTGGCGCAGCCGTTCGAACTGAAATGGTGAATGACCAAAATAAGCATGGCTGCGCGGCGAATGGACGAGATGAAATTTCGCCGGCAATTTCTCCAGCAACGCGCAATCGCTTTCGGTCAATTCATTGAGGTGCGCGATGATCCAGCCTGGTAGGGCGCGGCCGTCCGCCACCGGACGGATTCGCCGTGGCGAACCGGGCGCGCCGATAAAAATCTCGAGCGGCGTCTTGCCGCCGCAATCGCTCATCTCTCGCCCGATCTCTTTCAGAAATTCGTGCAGCGGCCCCGAGGCGTCGCGAAACATCGCCATCTCCTCCGGCGATTCCGCCAAATGCGTCGTCAGCAAAACATTATAAAGCGCGTGCGGCGCCAGCCCCCAACCGGGGCCCGAGTCCAACGCTTCAACCGCAAGATCGACAACCTCCTTCGCACGTCGCGGTTGGCGCACATCGATCAATTCGGCGAACCACCACGTCCTGATCGGAGGTTCCAGCTGCGAGATTAACTGCGGAACGGCGGTCAGATTCGCGATCGCTGTCGTTCCAAACTTCATCGCTTCCGCGAACCCAGCCCGAACCGATTCCAGGTAGTCCGCTTCCGAGAGCTTCGCCCTTTCAGCATTAATGGCGCGGATCCAATCGCTAAACGAGTTCGGCCGCGGAATCCTGCCGCGCAAACAAGTGTAATCGAGATGACAATGCGCGTTGATTAAGCCGGGCAAGAGCGATCGCTCGCCAAGATCGACAATCTCTCCTGAGTGATGCGCTTTGATTTGCTCAAAGGTCCCCACGTCGCTAATTCGAGCGCCAGAAATCGCGACGGCCCCATTGCGGATTGGCGGGCCGTCCATGGTCACAATGACGCTCGCACGGAGGATCATGTGCTGCTGTAGCGGCGGTCTATGACCGTCGCAAATATTCACGAGGATAGTGCGACGCTCGCAGAGCGCCGCTACAGATCACCGCACTCGCCTTTCACCGCCTTGCGACATTCCGCCACGAGCAGATTACACGCTTCCTGACAGAGCAGCGGAATCGCGCGCGTCGCTGTAGCCTGGGTCGCTGACCCCGGCCAGGTCGCTTGGTCCTGCGCCGGATCAAATTTCTGTGGCGGCAACTTTGGCGATGGCACTCCGCCGCACTGGTCGCGGTTCCACAAAATTGTCCGCAAACAACCGCCATCCGAGCGACAAAAATTCGCCACGACATCATCGATCTGGTCGTCGGAAATCTTCGCCGCGACTCGATACATTCCCGATTGTCGGTCCAGCGTCTCGCGCAACGGCGTGGTCGCGAGACGATTTTGCTGCCATGCCGTCAAGATCGCGAACCGCCCCGGGTAAAAATAGTCGAGCGCGCGCCGGAGTTCCCCAACATCGACAACTTCCAGGCGCCAGCCACGCCGCAGGTTCGGCGCCGTCTTCAGCGGCCGATAGTTTCCAGCATCATCGAACCGCGCGATCACGCTCGCGTCGTCCACACTTCGCGAAGCCTCCAAATTCTGATGGCCGCCTTCATCATCGCGATGGCAAAGCGCAAATCCGCCGCTACTCGTTTTTGAAATGGCGATCTCGCCGATGCAGCACGCGCCATTGTTCAGCGCGGCCTTCAGCCCGCGCTCGATTGCTTCCGGCATCGCGCCGCTTATGCCAGGCAGTGCGCGATGAGCCCGGCCGCGCGCTCGAGGAATTGTCGATCTTCTTCGCCGAACGCGTTCAGCTTGTCACTGTCGGCGTCGAGCATCCCGAGGATGTGCCGGTGCTCGTTGCGCATGGGCACGATAATTTCCGAGCGGGTCGTATGAAACGCCGGCAGATAGCGCGCGTCTTTGTGCACATCCCCGACGACAATCGATTTGCCCGATTCCAACGCCGCCCCACACAAGCCCTGCCTAGTGGGGAAACGTGGATAGGCCGGCGGCTCGTTTCCGGTCCCGGAGAGGATGACGAACTCCTCCTTGACGATCTTGTAGATGGCGACCCAGCGATAATTGCGCGCCGAACGGATCATTTCCGCGACCTTCTTCAGGTCTTTCTTCTTACAGCCGCTCGCCAGGACAAACCCCCCGATCTCTTGCAATTTCTTGATCGTATCGTTGTGCATTGGCAGCTGAGTAGGTCAGACAAGATTATGAGGCCGCGCCCGCGTGCAACTTTTCTCGATCAAAAACCCGGACCTGTTCCAGGATGATGTCAGCCACGCCGGCATCGGTTCCGATCGACGGCGCGTAATACAAGCGGCGATTGTCGATCTTGTGCGCGCCGAAAACGGAGGCTGAGCTGCTGGTCGCGATGCCCACAAGCTCGGGAATGTCCTCGTAGCTGTGCAAGCCATCGGAGATGAAGAACGGCACCACCACCACGTTCGGCGTCTTGGTTAATTGGCGCCACTCCGCGACGCGTGGCGGTTCTTCCATATAAACGTTGAGTACTGCCGCGTAACGGTCGCGCGCACGGATTCTTTCGGATTCGCGCTTCGCCGCGACGGCGCTGTTTTCATTCAAATCGGTGCCATGGGCCACGATTAATAATGAGGTCTCACGTCATTAAGGCGTGATTGCCGACGGGCTCGCAGTACTTCCAAACCTGGCTGTTCGCGCGCGTCGTCGTGCGGCCGTTCAACTCCAGCTCGCGCGGGATCACCGTCTGGGTGAAATAGCCTTCACTGATAAAATTCGGCACGACGTAAACCTCGCGTGCCGCATCGACATCGAAGAAGAAGAGCGCGTCCCGCAGGCTCGGTTCTTCCTTCCAAAAGGCGCACTGCACATCGGCAAGAATCCCGCGCCGCCGGATTTCGGCCGCATGCGCCAGCGTCGGCGCGCTCGAATCGGGATTCACGGTCGAGCCGTGGCCGACGATCAGCAATCCGGAGTGCTCGTAGCGGTTCACCTCACATAATTAACCACGAAGACCACGAAGGGCACGAAGGTTTCCGTCTGAATATGCTTCGTGATCTTCGTGTCCTTCGTGGTAAAATTCCGGAATGCGTTTCCGCACCTACAAAAACACCGATCTGACCGTGAGCGAGGTTGGCTTTGGCCTCTGGACGATCTCGACCGGCTGGTGGGGAAACTTCACCGAGGGCGAG
>QHPZ01000156.1 GCA_003219225.1 Verrucomicrobiota bacterium
GACGTTTACATCGAGAAACTCATCCTCAATCCCCACCATATCGAATTCCAGGTCATGGCCGACAGCCATGGTCACGTTGTTCATCTCGGCGAGCGCGACTGTTCCATTCAACGCCGCAATCAAAAGGTGATCGAGGAGTGCCCGTCGCCGCTCATGACTCCAGCGCTCCGAAAAAAAATGGGCAACGCCGCGGTCAAACTGGCGAAGTCAGTCGGCTACCAAAATGCCGGCACCATTGAATTTCTGGTCGGCGAAGATCGACATTTTTATTTCATGGAGATGAACACCCGGCTGCAGGTCGAGCACACGATCACGGAGGAGGTTTACGGCTGCGATTTGGTGAAGGAACAAATCCGAATCGCGGCCGGTCAAGCGCTCTCGCCGCACGTCGCGCATGCCACACCGCGCCTGCACGCCGTCCAGTGCCGGATTAACGCCGAGGATCCGGCGAAAGATTTCCAATCGTCGCCTGGCCGGATCGTGTTTTATTACGCGCCGGGCGGCCGCGGGGTGCGGATCGATTCGCACGCTTACACCGGTTACGTCGTACCGCCCTACTACGATTCGCTCATCGCCAAGATAATCACCGTCGGCGCCACGCGGAGCTCCGCGATCGATCGAATGCGACGGGCGCTGGACGAATACTATGTGACCGGCATCAGCACGACCGTCCCGTTTCACGCCGCCATCATGCGAAACGCCGAATTTCGTGAAGGCAAATATGATACCGGCTTTGTCGAGCGCATAATGAACTCGGACAATTTCGAGCTGGCGCACGCGCCGGGTCGTAAACTGCATCAGTAACGACATTGCGCGCGCTGAGTGATTGCCAGCTCTACGGTATCCTTGACCTGAGCTACGTCGTCGCCTCCGACATTGCCCGCGTCGCCGAAACTTTGGTCCAAGGAGATGTCGATCTCATCCAGCTGCGCGGCAAGAAAACGTCGCTCGATCAACTTGTCGATCTTGCGCGCGGACTTCACCAGATTACATCGCAGGCTTCGATTCCGTTGATCGTGAACGATCACGCCGAGGTGGCGCGCGAAGTCCCAGTGGAAGGCGTGCACGTCGGCCAGGAGGATGATTCGATCGCAGTCGCGCGCGCAAAGGTCGGTCGGCCGATTCTGGTCGGCAAATCGACCCACGGTCTTGAGCAGGCGCGTGCTGCTCAGAGCGAAGGCGCCGATTACATCGGCTTCGGCCCGATCTTTCCCACTCCAGCCAACCCAGACTATACGCCGATCGGTTTGGCCGATATCGGCCAGGTGCATGCCGATGTCTCACTCCCGATCTTCTGCATCGGCGGAATCAAGATGGACAATCTCGTACCGCTGATCGCCGCCGGCGCGCGCCGCGTCGCCATCGTCTCCGGCTTGCTGAAGGCGCCAGACATCGCGAATTACGCGCGCGATGTGAAACGAATGCTGAATTCGTCATTCGTCATTCGTCATTCGTCATTTTGATCATGTCTGTTCTCATTCTCGGTTCCATCGCGCTCGATACCGTGAAAACGCCGATCGAGGAGCGCAGCGATCTGTTAGGCGGCTCGGCTTCGTATGCCGCGGCGGCAGCGAGCTTCTTTTCGCCGGTCAAGCTCGTCGGAATCGTGGGGAGCGATTTCCCGCAATCGGAGTTCGATTTTTGGCGCGGGCGCAAGATCGACATCGAAGGGGTGCAGCGAGCCGAGGGCAAAACGTTTCGCTGGTCAGGCGAATATTCGTGGGACCTGAACACGCGGGAAACGCGCTCGGTCGCGCTGAATGTGTTCGAAAATTTTCAACCCAAACTGCCCGCAAGCTATCGCAAGACCGATTTCGTTTTGCTGGCGAACATCGCTCCTTCGTTGCAAAGCCACGTGCTCGATCAAATGGAGAGGCCGCGCTTTGTCGTGGCTGATACAATGGATCTCTGGATCGAAACGACGCGTTCCGATTTGGATACGCTGCTCCCGCGGGTCGATCTCCTCATTCTCAACGACAGCGAAGCGCGCGAAATGACGAAAGAAACAAGTCTGATCAAGGCCGGCCGGGCCATTCGCAAATTCGGGCCGCGCTATGTCGCGATCAAAAAAGGAGAGCACGGCGCGTTGCTCTTTGGAGACCAGAACGAATTTTTCAGCTGCGGCGCTTATCCGCTGGAGGACATCCATGATCCGACTGGAGCGGGGGACACCTTCGCCGGCGGCATCGCGGGATATCTGGCCGGCACGGTGAGCCGCGTCCATTTCACCGATCTGCGCAAAGCGATGATCTACGGAAGCGTGTTGGCCAGCTTTGCGGTGGAAGACTTCAGCCTTGATCGGCTGCGCAATCTCTCCATGGCCGAAATCGAGCAGCGCTATGAGACTTTCAAATTGATGAGCCAGTTTGAGGTGAGCGCGTGACGCGGTCGCAGCGGCAATTTTATACGCTACTTTAGCGCGCTGGCTGCGATTAATCTATACAACTAACCAGCGCATCAGGCCTGGCATTTGTTCGCGATGGCGGCGTCGCGGTGCATCCAAGTGCCGGAGCAAATGCGCACAACGGAGGGTAATCAAAATGATACGCAAGTTAATGGTCACATTAGCAGGCATCGGCGTGTCGTATGCACTGGCATTCGCCGCCAATCCGCCCGGGACCGGGCAGCCAAATCAGGAATGTGCAGACTTCGGCACGCATCCGGGCCATTCGGCCTCGGCACCGGGCTCGCCCTTTAACGAGAACGGCGTTGCCGGAACCAAATACGCGGGCACACAGCCGCAGAACTCAAAGAACCCGCACTCCAACAGTCAGTACGACGTGGCGTGCTTCCAACAGTTCCAGCGGCAATCTGATCCAGTCGCGCCCACGGGCAGCCACATCGCGAGCAACGGCCACGGACACCAGAAGTAAAACACCGCGCTCCGCGAACCGGTAAGAATACCGCTACTTTCTCCGGTCAGTGGCGTATAACCAATATAACGAAACAAGCGCACTAACCGACATTTGTCCGCGATGGCGGCTTGCGGGAGGAATGTCGGAGCAACGCGCACAACCTCAGGAGATAAACCAAGATGATACGCAAAATAATGGTCACATTGGCAGGGATAGGGGTGTCGTATGCGCTGGCATTCGCCGCCAATCCACCGGGCACCGGGCAGCCAAACCAGGATTGTGAGGCCTTGGGCACACATCCCGGCAAAGCGGCGTCGGCGCCAGGTTCAGCGTTCAATCCTAATGGAAAGGCCGGCACCGTCTACGCCAATCCGGACAGCACGGGCGGTATACACTCGGGCAATTCGCACGTCGTCAGTCAGTACGACGTGGCCTGTTTCCAGCAATCAATGAAGCCGAGCAACAGCCACGCGACCGCACACGCGGGCGGACACCGTTAAAGTTCCTTCGCTAGATCGACAACCCGCCGGCAACATACGCCGGCGGGTTTTTTTTCGTTTTTAGAGGTTTGCCAGCGAAACACTCGACCTGCCAAGCTAAAGCTTCCGGGTTGTAGCCACGGCGCTATGCGCCGTCGTCGTCTTACCACTCGCAGGCCGATGGCTACAGAATGGCGTCGAGAAAGCGCGCCCGTGGGGATTCGAACCTCAAACCTTCTGATCCGTAGTCAGATGCTCTATCCAGTTGAGCTACGGGCGCGGGAAAGAGGAGCTAATTTGCGGAGGAAGCAGCGAGCGTCAAATCGCGTGAAGACCGATCCGATTTGACCGTGTATTTCGAATCAAAAATGGATTCCATTGCTAACGCGATTTCCGAAACAGTTAACCGGAGAACAAGATGAAAGAGCAACACTTAGATGACACTGGGCTCGACCAGAGCGTAACACGCCGAAAATTTATTGGCACCACGGCTGCGACCAGCGCGGCGCTACTGAGTGGGGGGCTCGGTTCGCTTCTTTCACGATCTGCTGCGACGGCGCACGATTTCGATTTCGTTGAAGCCAGCATCCCACAGCTGCAAGCGGCCATGGCTGCGGGACAAATAACAAGCCGGGAACTAACGCAGGGTTACATCGATCGGATCCAGTCGCTCAATCCGCTCCTGCACTCGGTGATCGAGCTGAACCCGAACGCGATCGCTATTGCTGTCAGTCTCGACAACGAGCGCCGCAAAGGCCAGCTCCGCGGCCCACTCCACGGCATTCCGATTTTGGTCAAGGACAACATCGCGACCGACGACAATATGCAAACGACCGCGGGGTCGCTGGCACTGGTGAACAGTCGTGTGCCGCGTGACGCGGTCATCATTCAGCGGCTGCGGGCAGCGGGCGCGGTGATTCTTGGCAAAGCGAATCTGGGCGAATGGGCAAACTTCCGCGGCTTCGACAACGTCTATCCGCTCGCGGTCGGCTGGAGCGCGCGCGGCGGCAACACGATTAACGCCTACGACCTCAGCTATACTTCGTGGGGGTCGAGTTCTGGGTCGGCCAACGGCGCTGCCGCAAATCTGTGCGCCGCGGCGGTTGGCACCGAGACTGACGGCTCAATCACTGGGCCATCGGCGGTTGAAAGCATCGTTGGGTTGAAACCGACTCGCGGCCTTGTTTCCCAAGATGGAATTATTCCGATTTCGCACGAGCAAGACACAGCCGGGCCGATGGGGCGCAGCGTCACCGACGTTGCCATTCTGCTGGGAACGTTGCAGTCGCCGTTTAACGAAGTGGTCGGACAGCAGCTCCCCAGCGATTACACAAAATTTCTCAAACGCGGCGCGCTTAACGGCGCGCGGATCGGACGGGACGTTCGCTTTTTTAATTACAGCTACTACGGCAGCGGCAGGCGCCACGATCGTGGACACGGATACAGGTGACGTGTTCGCTTACACCGACGACGAGTTCACCGCGTTGCTCTATGAGTTCAAGGCGCAAATCGCGGAGTATCTCGCGACGCTCACGCACACGGATATGCGCACATTGGCTGACCTGATTGCCTTCAACAACGCGCATTGCGAGCAAGAGCTGGTTTACTATGGCCAGGAAATCTTCGAGCTCGCGGAACAGACCAGCGGCTATCCGACCAATCCGATTTACGTGGCCGCGCGAACACACGCGACCAACACAGCGCGCGCTGGAATCAATAACGCACTTGCCGCCGATAATCTCGACGCCATCGTTGCGCCGCACCTCACAAATTCGACCGGGCCCGCCGTATCCGGTTATCCAAACCTGTCGCTTCCAGTCGGCATTCGCGATTCGGGAAGACCAGCGGGAATGCTCATCTACAGCACATTCCTGCGTGAGCCGAAGTTGCTCGCCCTGGCCTATGATTTGGAACAGGCACTCAACGGACGCCAACAGCCGCAATTCCTCGGTTCGGTCATCCCGGTGCCGAATGCCGGGCTTTGCACCGGGCGTTCGCATGGTGGCAAAGCGCATCTACCGCACGGCCGCATCTTCTAACATTGCGAAGCTCCTCGCTTGAGCACGCGAGCAGAATGATCATTCTGCTCGCGTGACGATCTTGGCGGGAATTTTTCCGTGCCGTTGCAATGGATGCTCGGGCTGCGGCGGCTCAAGCTCGATGCGATCTGGCTGGAACTGCTGCCGAGCGAAGGTAACGCGCGGGAAGACCGAGCGAAGATCGACAATTTCCAACGGCAATTGCGCAGGCACGGCCTCGCGGGCCGCTACTGTTTGCTTTACCAAGAGCTAGCGAAGGACGCACACGAGCTTGGCGCGGTGCGGTGCATCGGGATGTCTAAACGCGCGCTGCTCGATCGATTGAGTGGTCCGAACACGCTGCTCAACCTCAGTTACTCCATCCATCCACCGCTGCTTCTGGAATTCGAGCGTCGAATTTTTTGCGACCTCGATCCGAGCGAAATCTTTTATTGGATGACGAAGCTGGAGATGGGTCAGTCATTTCATCACGAGTTTTGGACAATCAGCCTGAACGTGCATGGGCGTGATTGCCGGCTGCCGAAAGTATCATTGAACTGGAAAACATTTTATCCGCTGGTCGACACGAAATTATAGGTCGCAGCGCGACCGCGCGTCGTGAAATTCACCACAATCGGCCAATGGTATTGGGGCGGAAGCGTGGAGGTGGACGGTAAGTTCCTCGACTTGTCGAAGAAGTTCGCGTTCGAGCAATATGTCGATCTTCCAATGCGCGTGCCCGACGCACGCTTTGAGCTGGCGATGAATCTCCCGCGCAGCGACCCGGAACGGAAACGCCTCGCGCGACAGGGGTGGCAACTGGTTGATCCACATCACGTCGCCCGCACACCGGCGAAATACCGGCGCTACATCGCCGGCGCGCTGGCGGAGTTCACGGCGATCAAAGGCGTGGATGTGATGTGGCGCACCGGTTGGCTGAGCGACCGAGCCGCTGCGTTTCTCGCGTCTGGCCGACCGGTGATCACCGAAGCCACGGGCGCAGGAAAATATCTGCCGCGCGAGAGCGGCTTCCATTTTGTCGCCGGCTTGGATGAAGCAGCAGCAGCGGTCGAACGCGTCATCGCCGATTGGCCACGGCGATCGAGGCTCGCGCGCAAGTGCGCCGTCGAAGTGTTCGATGCGCCAAAAAATCTTCGCCGGATTCTCGATTTCTGACTGCAGCAACTGCGCCGATGGTGGATCGCGATCTCCGAGCGCGATCATAAAAACAGGTGAGGCTTCGCCGCCGAATTAACATCGTCCGCGGAGCGGCCGATCCACCAATCTCAGCCGTCGCGCACCGCTGGTACACCCGCCGGAAAAGATGCTCGATTCGGCGTTGCAAAACGATTTTCGGGTGTTACTCGTTCTGCCGTTATGCCCGACTTGATTAAAACAGGCGAGCTGAAGGAGCGGATGAAAAAAGTCCCGGAGTGGGAACTGGAGAAGAAGCATATCGAGCGGACCTTCGAGTTCGATGATTTCCAAGACGCGATCGATTTCGTCAACGCGGTCGCGGAGGTGGCCGAGGAGGAAGAACACCATCCCGACATCGACATTCGCTACAACAAAGTCCGTCTTGTCCTTTCGACGCACAGCAAGGGCGGCCTAACCGATCTCGACTTCGCCCTGGCCGAGAGAATCGACACGCTTTCGGAATAGTGGCGAGTGACGGGTGACAAGTGACTAGTCACCGACCGACCAAGCTTCGTCTGTGGATCGCGACAGTCGCTGTAATTCTGGTCGTCATTGCGGTTTGGAAATACGTCGATTACCAGACGCAACCGCCACCGCCGCCTAACAAAGTAGCCACGCCCGCGCCAGTCAGGCCGCCGTAATTTCGCTGTAGCCACGCGCCTGTGGCGCGTCCGTTCAATCGGGAGAAACGGCCCATGGGGCCGTGGCTACAAGATCATTCGCCCCCTACCTACTGCTTAAAAATGAGCGGCCTTCATCGGCATCGATAAAGGCGAACATTGTTTCGATCTCCGACCGGCCGGCCATACCGGCTTCTTTTTTGCGACGCTTGAGTGTCTCGGAAATTTCGTCGTTCCAGCCGCGTTTCCGCATGAACTCGTTCCACACGTAAATCTCTTCCTCGGACGGCTGCCGGCCTTTGCTGAACGACCATTGCAAAATTTCTTCGTCGGTGCCGCCTTGTTTCACACGTTCGACGAGCTGGCTGTAATCGATTCTGAGAAAACTCGTGCAGCTCGCGTCGAATCCGCGGCCGAGATTCGTCTGATAATCCGGAGGCAAATGACCTTTCGCGTGCTGCCGAATTTTGTACAGCATGCGACCGAAGTAGACCAGTCCGCTTACTTTTGCGTACGGGCTGCGCAGACCCAGTTCTCTCATCGACAATCGAGTTTGCGATTTTTTCTCGCGCCTTTCAAGCCTGCACTCAATCCCCTTGTAGCCAGGGTCGCTGACCGCGGCCGCCGGGGTCACCGACCCCGGCTATAGTTCCCGCAATAGCTCTTGTCCGCAGGCGCGCACTGAGGGATTGTTGCCGGCGTGGACCGGATCGTCGGGATCGAGACTGAATACGGTTGTTTGCTTCGTGAGGAAGAACCGCACCTGAGCTCGGAAGCGTGGCCGGCGCGGGTGAAGAATTACCTGTTCCGCAAGGCGCAGGCGGGCACGATCGATCTGCATTACCGCGACTACGAAGAACCGCCGGGCAACGGCGGCTTTCTTTGCAACGGTGGCCGGCTCTATCTCGATATGGGCCACATCGAGTACGCATCGCCGGAATGTCTGCATCTGCGCGATCTCGTCACCTATGATTTAGCTGGTGACGATTTGCTCCACTCGTCTCTCGTCGCGCTCGGCGCGGCCGGACAGGTCTCGTTCATCAAGAACAACGTCGATCATCACACCGGTGCGACTTTCGGTTGCCACGAGAATTACCTCATGAAACGCGAGGCACAGTTTACGCCTCCGGTGCTCGGCACGCTGCTCACCTTTTTGGCGACACGCCAAATTTTCACCGGCGCCGGCCGTGTCGGTCAGGCCAACCCGCTGGCCTTCGATTTCGAGCCGCCCGCGCAGGAAGGGCAGGTGAATTTCCAACTCAGCCAACGCGCCGACCACATCGTCAACGACATTTACCAGTGGGTGCAGTTCAATCGCGCGATTATCAACGCCCGCGACGAGCCGCTCGCCGACTATCGCAAATATCGCCGGCTGCATTTGCTCATCGGCGACTCGAACATGAGCCCATTCGCGACCGCGCTCAAGATCGGCACCACCGCGTGCGTGCTGGCGTTGCTCGAAGATGCGCGGCTCCCGCGCAATCTCGTCCTCGCCGATGCCGTCCAAAGCACACGCGACATCTCACGCGACCCGACCCAACGCTGGATTGTCGATCTTGAGAACGGCAAAACGATCGGCGCGCTCGACGTGCAATGGCAGTTCTACGATCTCGCGCAGAAACATCTGCGAGGAAACAGCGCCGAGACCGATTGGCTCCTCGAGAGCTGGAGCTTTGTTCTCGAAGCGCTTGAAGAAAATCCTGAGTCGCTCATCGGCGGCGTCGACTGGATCACAAAGAAATGGCTGCTCGACGTGTTGATCGATGCCGAGGACCTCGGGTGGGACGACCCCTGGCTCCAAAGCGTCGATCTTGAATATCACAAC
>QHPZ01000157.1 GCA_003219225.1 Verrucomicrobiota bacterium
CTGTTCGTCAACTATGCTTACAGCGAGAAAATCACCGTCGGTCTGGGTGGCACAGCCGGATACGATTTTGTTGACGAGCCGGATCCGGATCAAACTTTCGAACAGGCAAATCTGAGGCTGAGTTACCAGGCCACAGGCAAGGTCAGCTTCAATGCGACCGGCGGCGTCGAGTTTCGTCAATTTGAGCACAGCTCACGCGGCACATATATTTCGCCGGTTTTCGAAGTCGACGCCACCTATCAACCATTCGCCGCCACCAGCCTTTCTCTCGCAATCAGTCGCCGAACGCTCAACTCCGCCGTGCTGCTCGATCAGGATTTTGCTTCCACTACCGTGTCAGTCGGAGTACGCCAGCGTCTGTTCCAGCGAGCTTACCTCGGCCTCAATATCGGGTACCAAAACTCCGATTATTTCAGCACGATCAGCGGCTTCAACGCCAATCGAAACGACGATTATTACTTTGTCCAACCCTCGCTGGACGTGATGATCACTAGATTCTGGTCGGTTGGCGGTTATTATTTGCACCGCCAGGATGACAGCTCGGTTGATGCATTCAGTTTCGAGAACAATCAGGTCGGCTTCCGCACCGTGCTCACATTCTAGCCGGCGGAACTGCGCTCGCGCCTGGTCGCAACTGCTGCTACTTACCCTGGCGGCGCTTCTTTTTGCCGCTACGTCATCGGCGCAGATTGTTTCCACCAACCAATCACCGCAACCCGAAGCCGCCGCCGCTTCGCCCCCCACCAATGCCGCGCCTTCGCTCTCCAGTGTCGCCATCAACGCCCCGAGCGGCTACGTCCTTCAACCAAACGATCAGGTGGCGGTCGAAGTTTTTGGCGAGGACGATCTGCGGACAAACGGTCGTCTCAACGCCGAGGGTAATCTGAGTTTGCCGCTGCTTGGCTCGGTGCGTCTTTCCGGGCTGTCCCTCAGCCAGGCGACTTTGCGCGTCACTGAACTTTACGGACGCGATTATCTCGTGAGCCCGAAAGTCAACGTGATGCTCGTCGGGTATGCGAAACGCCGTTTCACCGTTCTCGGCCAGGTCAATCGGCCGGGGAGTTACGAAATGCCGGAGGGCAGCCCGGGCGGCGTTGATCTGCTCGAAGCCATTGCCATGGCCGGCGGTTACACACGCATCGCGGCGCCCGAACGGATCAGCATTCGCCGACAGAACACCTCCGGTGGCGACCAGATCATCAAAGTCGACGCGAAACGTTTGACCCGGAAAGGCGGCGGCGGCTTCGTCGTTCAGCCGGGAGACACCGTCACTGTGGCTGAAAGTATTTTTTAAACGAAATTTTTCCGCCCTCCCTTTTCGAATTCCCGCGCTCGGTGTAATATCATCCGAGTAGGGTTCTCCTCATGAACGAGCAACCGTTTCCCAATTCCGCAACGGTCGGCCAGCCCGATGGCGCGACACCAATTTCCCTGCGACTTGCCGAGCAGCTGCTCGAAACCAAACGCGGATTCGATTTTCGCCAATTCTGGCACTCGCTCATCGAGCGTATCTGGATCGTGGTCCTTTGCGTCGTCGCCGCGCTTTTCCTGGCGATAGGCTATCTTGCGCGGACACCAAAACTTTACCAGGGCCACATCGTTCTCGAAGTCGAATTTCAGGAACCAACTGTCATTGCCGGTGAGGAAGCGACCGCGCGCATGCGCTCGATGTTTCTCGCGAGCCAGGAAGCGCTGCGAACGATCGAGCAGAACCTGACCAATCGTTCGCTGCTCGCCCGCGTCGTGCGCGCAGAAGGTTTGGCGGATGACGGCGGTCGCGCGCTTCTCGGCGAAACCGTCACGAAACCGAATACGACGAAGCCTTCGCCGAAATCGAGCGCGTCCCCCGGCGAAAACAACATCGACAATGTCGCCGGCGCGCCCGCTTTCACGCCATTGGAGGAAGCGCTCGGTGGCGCGCTCAGCGGAATGGTCAAGCCGCTCATTCGACGCGGGACGCGGCTGATCGATCTTTATGTTGTTAACCGAGATCCGGCAATGGCGCAGCGCCTGGCCGAAGCGATCGGCCGCGAATACATTCGCAGCTCGATTGAACGCCGCGCCTCATTTAGTCAGGATACGCTGCGCTACCTCTTAGAAGAAGAGGAGCGCCTCAAAGCAAATCTCCAGCGCAGTGAGGCGGCAGTCGCCGATTATAAAGCCAAAACACCCGATGCTCTGCAACTCGGCGGCGGCGCAGCCGCGACTGGTAGCCAGGCCGGCGCCGGCAGTTCGGGCGGACGCGGCGGTCTCGTTGAAGACAAGCTGCAAGAGTTGAACAGCAAACTCACGGCCGCGAAATCCGAGCGCCTGCGATTGGAAGGCGAGCTCAAGCAGATTGAAGCCGTAGGCGACAACGTCGATGCGCTGCTCGCCGTGCTGAGCATCGCCAATGCGCAAACCGTGATTGATCGGCGTCGCGATCTCGCTCAGCTCGAAGCGGCAGTGGCGACACTGGCCCAGCGTTACAAAGACAAACATCCAAAAATGATGGCGGCGCGCGCCGCTTTGACTGAAGCCCGTAATGGGTTACGCCGCGCGGTTTTTGGCCAGCCCGCAGTCCTGCGGAACACGCTCGCCCAAGCCAACGCCACCGAGCAAAACCTCGAGACCGCCGTGCGCGAACAGGAAAAAGCTGCCCTCGCGCTGAACAAGGCAGCCATCGGTTATCAGGAACTGGCGCGCCAGGCCGAGACCGATCGCGCGCTCTACGAAAGCGTGCTGCGCCAGATCAAGGAAACCAATCTGGCGAAAGACGTGAAGACCAATGCCGTCAGCGTGATTGAGCACTCGCCTCTGCCTCGTGTTCCGGTGAGCCCCAGTAAAACCAAAGCGCTCGCACTTGGTCTGCTCGGCGGACTGGCCGCCGGATTAATGTTTGTGTTCGGCGCCGACGCCATTGACCGCTCGATCAAAACTGTCGATCAAGCCGAATCCGCACTTGGCCTGCCGGTCTTCGCCGCCATTCCCGAAGCGAAAGAAGACGGACACGCGCCGCGCTCGAAAAGGAAACGCGGCAATCTCACCCGCTACCGGCTCGTCGCCGAAACGCCGGAAGGTCCGGCCGCGGAAGCTTTCCGCAATTTGCGCGCCGCGCTTTCGCTGCTCGGTCCGGAAGCTGAGCGCAAGGTCGCCCTCTTCACCAGCGCCGTGCCCGATGAAGGAAAAAGTTTCACCAGCGCCAATTACGCACTCGCGCTCGCGCAACAAGGCCACCGCGTTCTCTTGATTGATGGCGACCTGCGCCGCCCAAGCATGCATAAAATTTTCCGGCTCGACGGCGCGACCGACAATTCGAGCACATCAGCGGGCATTGTCGATTGTCTCGTCGGCGACACGAAGCTGCCTCAGGCGGTGCGCGACTGGTCGCCGGCGGCCGCCTTTACGTTCTCGCCGGAGGTCGCCGCGCACCGAACCCGGCCGAGATTCTGAGCGGTCCTTCGTTTGGCCAGCTTATCGCTGAGGCGATGCGTCATTTCAATCGCATCGTCATCGATAGCGCGCCCGTTCTAGCGGTGAGTGACACTCTGCTCATGACTCCGCATGTCCAAACAGTTTGCGTGGTGCTCCGCGCGCGCAAAACTCCGCGACCCGCCGTGCGTCGCGCCATCGCCTTGCTTATCAACTCCGGGATTCGTCCCGCTGGTTTGGTCCTCAACCGTCTGCCTCGGAGCCGTGGCGTCGGTTATTATTACTACTATGCTTCGCCCGGTTACGGCGCCGGTGAAGGATCCTACTCCGCCGTTTACGCCGAGGAAAACGGCGCCCGTCCGAAAAAAACAAGCGAGCCGCGGACGATCTAATCGGGTTATCGGTTATCAGTTATCGGTCAGCTGACTCCGACTTCTGACTTCTGTCTTCTGATTTCTCACTTCGCCAACGCGCGCTGCCCCAGCACATCCCAAGATAGGTCGCTACGTAAAGCTGGATCGAGGCGATCTGCAGCGGGAAATCGGCCAACGCGTGCAGTGCCACGCCGGCAAGCGCGATCGCGACCAGCGAAAGAAGCAGACGCCGCCGAGGCAACCAGTCTCGCGCGTCGCCCGAGTTGAGCCGTCGCACCGCGACGATCAGCCCACCAAAAAACAGCGCCGCCCACAAAGCGCTACCGATCCAGCCCCATTCCATCATCGTCTGCAAGTAATCGTCGTGCAGAAACCGCCACTCTCCCGGAGCGGGCGCGGCCGATGTGGAATTGAAGGAAGGGAACACCGAACGAAATGTTCCGGGCCCGAAGCCGAAAAGGCCAACTCGCGGGAGCGATCTCAACGCCACCGTTGCGGAAAGCCAGCGCGCATCGGTCGAAAAATTCTCGGAAAATTGGCCCCAACGTTCAATCGGCTGCTCGAGGTGACTGACGTGAGCGACCGCAAAAAGCGCGAGCAAAATGGCCGCGGCGCCGGCGAGTGCGATGTTCTTTTCTGCACGGGAAAATCGCTTCAGCAGCCGCGGACCAACCCGGACCGACACAGCAATGAGCAATAAAATCGCGATTGCCTGCGCGGTGCGCGCCGTGTTGGCGAACACAGCGACCAACGTCAGAACAAAAATGGTCAACCACAGAGCGCGCAGTCCGGCATTGGAACCGGTGACGAAGGAGCGCACGGCCAGACCACTCGTGAGCGGTAACACCAAATTGAGGTAAGCGCCGGCGTTACCATGGTAGTAATAGCTCGCGAAAAAAGTCATCGTGCCTCCCGGCGGCGCCGGGTGCCAGAAGATCATGCCCGCACCGCTCGCTTTTTGCAGCAAGCCGAGAAGCGCAACTGAACCCCCGACGATTGCGATCGCGCCCCAAAGTCGCACTAGCCAGCGCTTGTCCTGTGAAAGATCGACAATGAACAGCGTTACGCCGAGCAGGAGCGCGCACCGAATCATCGAGGCGACGCTCAGCGCATAATCCACCGAGCCTGGCAGGTGCGGCACTGGTTGGCGCAACCGCGAGAATGTGCCAAACACCGAGTCGAAAATGGCGGCCGCATTGAGCACCATCCAGCCGTCGATGACAAGCAGCGCCGCAACCACAATGACAAGCAGACGCGGTAATTCCGGCCGTCGCCGACTCACCGCAAGATCGACAATCCACAGCACCAGCACCGCCGCGAGCAGACAGTTGATCGTGTCGATGCTTTCAACCGTTGTGCCTCCATAAGCCCACGGCGCATAAGCCAGCGCGGTGAAAAAAATCCAAACAGCGGCAGGGCGAAATAAACCAGAGGTCACATGTCAGAAGTCAGAGGTCACAAGCCAGCAGCTTACTGGCTCTCGTCTACCAGCAGGAATGTACCGCATTTGGTGATCATGCCGTTGAGCATCCGGCCAATTTCTGCGCACTTCCGCGCTAAACTTTCGTGCTCTTTGGCCGAGATGTAGCCACAGTCTTTTGCAAAATCCAAGGCGGACTCGGTTTCGCCGTTTTCTCCGTCACAATCGGTAAGCTTGCTCACAAAATGTGCCTCATATCGTCGTTTCGCCCAGGCTTCTCGCAGATTCAAACAAATCGATCGCGACGAACGCCGAATTTGAGTTGTTAGGGCATACTTTTCTTGCGATGGAAATGTCTTCGTTAGTTCAAATATCTCCATCGCTAACACATAACCAAGCTTGTAAACACGCAGGTCCTTCGCTGAATCGATGCGCATATCTGACTTGTGATCTCTGACTTGTGACCTTTCCGATGCTGTTTGGAAAAGGTCAGCGACCTTTTCCAAACAGCATCGTATGGATCGTCTTCAGCACGATCATCGCGTCGAGTTTGAGCGAGTAATGCCGGATGTAGTAAAGGTCGTACTTCAGCTTCTCCATCGCGTCGGCCTCGCTGTCGCCGTAGGGATAATTCACCTGCGCCCACCCGGTAATTCCCGGTTTCACGAGATGGCGAAAATGGTAAAACGGGATCTTCTTTTCGTAGCGCTCGGAACAGCGCGTCCATTCCGGACGCGGTCCGATCAAACTCATCTCGCCGCGGAAAACGTTCCAGAGCTGCGGCAATTCGTCGAGACGCAGTCGGCGAATCCACCGGCCGACCCGCAACAGACGCGGATCGCCGCGGCGCGTGTAAATGTCCTCGGCTTCTTCGCCGGAGCCGCGCTTCATCGTTCGGAATTTGTACATGATGAAACGATGCTCATCGCGTCCGACACGCTCTTGCGCGAAAATAATCGGCCGGCCGCTTTCCAGCCAAATCAGCAAAGCGCTGAGCGCGATGAGCGGAGCAAAAATGACCAGCGCGACAGTCGAAACAATCAGGTCGAAAAGGCGCTTGAGATAGTGATACGGCGAGATGCGCGCCAGTTGGAAGCCAGTCTGCAACGGCCACACCGGGTCGATCGCGTTCAGCGGCACGTAACGCCAGAAAGTTTCGTAGAAGGACTCGAGCGTGTAGACGCGCGTGCGCTGAAATTGCGTCCGCACCAGCCGATCCAGCAGCGCCGGCTCGAGACGGTTCGGCGGCTCAGCCAGGATGATCCCGCTGTAGCGCCGGTCGAGATTGTCGATCTTGGCCGCAAAATCCCGCGCACCCAAATCGGCCCCGGCAACAAACTCGAGTTGCTGCGGGTTGTCCGATTCTTCGTACGCTTGCTTG
>QHPZ01000158.1 GCA_003219225.1 Verrucomicrobiota bacterium
CGTGTAACGATATTCGCCGTCGGCGCGGTAAAGTGCGGCCACATCGAGCTGGCGCCGCCGCCAGACATAATAATCCGCGATCATGATTCCACCGATCGGCCCGAGCAGTGCGCTGTAGCCGACGAGCCAGGTGAAAATGTAACCGCTCGGATCGGCAACTAATTTCCACGGCATCATCACGATTCCGATTACGCCCGTGATTAACCCGCCGGTACGAAACGAAATTTTGTGCGGCGCGACGTGTGAGAAATCGTTGGCCGGGCTAACGACGTTCGCCGCGATATTGGTCGCGAGGGTCGCGATGCACAGCGCCAGCATCGACACGATCAGCACGACGGGATTTGTGAAATGCGTCAACACATCGACCGGATCCCAGATTGGGTGGCCGTAGATGATCGTCGTTGCTGAAGTGACGGCGACGCCGATGAAAGAATAGAGCGCCATGGTCAGCGGCAAACCCAGCGCCTGGCCGATAATCTGGTCACGCTGCGAGCACGCGAATCGGGAAAAATCGGGAATATTGAGCGAAAGCGTCGCCCAAAATCCGACCATGCCGGTGAGCGCCGGAACGAAGAAGGAAAAGAATTGTCCAGCCTTGGGCTGGCCCGGGGCGAAGGCGGAGGGTTGCGCCAGAATCGGACCGAACCCGCCCGCGTTGCGATAGGCCCAGGCGAGCAGCAACAAACCGAGCGCGATCAGCAACGGCGCCTTAATGTTCAAGAGCCAGCGAATGCATTCAATCCCCTTGTAAACGACGAGCATGTTGATGCCCCAGAAAAACAGAAAACAGAGAAACTGCGCGAAGGTGATCCCGAGGAAGTTCGCGGTCGATCCGGTCGCAAGGGCCGGCCAAAAGATCGACATGATCTTGTAAATGGCGTTGCCGCCGATCCAGGTTTGGATTCCGAACCAGCCGCACGCGACGAAGGCGCGCATCAGCGCGGGAATGTTCGCGCCGCGCGTGCCAAACGAGGCGCGGCAAAAAACCGGGAACGGAATTCCGTAGCGCGTCCCGGCGTGTGCGTTCAGGATCATGGGAACGACCACGATCAAGTTCCCAAGGAAAATCGTGAAGATGGCCTGCGACCAATTCATTCCGCCGCCGATCAGCGACGACGCGAGCATGTAAGTCGGGATGCAGGCCGACATTGAAATCCAGAGCGCGGCGAAACTGCCCACCCGCCACTTGCGGCGCTCCCGCGGAACCGGCGCGAGATCGGCATTGTAAAGCGAGCTGTGCTCCAGCTCGATCGTAAGATCGACATCGGGCGCCAGCGTGGACGAACTCGTGCTCATGCTCGTGCTCGAATTATCAGGCAACGATCACCAGCACGAGCACGACACGATCAGTGATGGCAGGGCTCGCGCTGGAGAAGTCGACCGCGGCCGATTTCGCCGATGAATGTGCCGTCGCGTGCCGCGATCTTCCCGCGAACCGTGACAACGTGCGGCCGTCCTTCGATCTGCATTCCCTCGAAGGAATTATAATCGACATTCATCTGGTGCGTTTTGGCTGAGATCATGCCGCGGTAGTTTGGATCGTAGACGACGAGATCGGCATCGCTGCCGACTTTGATCGCGCCCTTCCGCGGATATAACCCAAACAGTTTTGCGGCCTGCGTGCTGGCGCTGTCGACGAACCGCTGGATGTCGATCTTGCCGCTCTTCACGCCGCGCGTGTAGTAGAGATTCACGCGGTCTTCGAGTGATGGAATGCCGTTTGGGATCTTGGTGAAATCATCGCGCCCCATTTGCTTTTGCGTTTCGTAATCGAATGGCGCGTGATCGGTCGCCAGCGTCGCCACCGATCCATCAGCCAGCGCTTTCCACATTACCTCCTGGTTCTTTTTGTCGCGTAGCGGCGGCGACATTACGTTCTTCGCGCCCTCGAAATTCGGTTCCGCCGCGGTGCGGTCGAGCAGCAGATATTGAATCAGCGTTTCGACCCACACGTTGACGTCGCGCGCCTTGCCGCGCATCGCTTCGTTCAACGCTTCCTCACAACTGGTGTGAACGATGTAAACGTGCGCGCCCGTCAGCTCGGCAAACGTCATGAGATGGCGCACCCCTTCGGCTTCGACGACTGGCGGCCGGCTCCAGTAGTGATACTCGGGTCCGGTTTTGCCTTCGGCCAAAAGTTTCCTCTGCAATTCCAAAACGAGATCGGCGTTCTCGCAATGCGCCGTCACAATTACGCCGAGCTTTTTTGCAAGCGAGAGCGTGGCATAAAGCTCGCGGTCATCGATCCCGAACGCCCCCTTGTAAGCGAGAAAAATTTTGAAGCTGCTCAGGCCGCGCCGGACGATCTCGCGAAAATCCTGCTCGGCTTGCTCGTCATAGCGCGTCACGCCCATGTGAAACGTGCAATCGCACGCGCTTTTGCCCTGTGCTTTGTCCAGCCACAGCTCGAATGCTTCGAGCGGACGATCGCCGCGCGCCGGGCAAATCATCTCGATGAACGTCGTCGTCCCACCAACGAGCGCTGCGCGGCTCGCCGTCTCGTGTGTGTCCTTCGCGTACGTGCCCATGAACGGCAGATAAATGTGCACGTGCGGATCGATGAAGCCGGGGAACACATGTTTGCCGCTGGCATCGATTACCTCGTCGGCTTGCACGTTGTCGATCTCGCCACGGGACGAGTCCGTCCGACTGGCGGACTTAGGCTCGATGCGGCTGATCGTTTCGTTTTCGCAGTATATGTCCGCGACGTAACGCTCGTCGGGCGTGACAATCTCGCCGTTCTTGATCAGCAGTGACATGCGGCTGCAAATGACGAATGACGAACGACGAAGCACGAATGACGACCGAATCTGCAGCCGATTTTCGTCATTCGGTCATTCGAGCTTCCTTCGTCATTCGTCATTCGGATTTCGTCATTTTTTCCAAACGTCGCCGACGCCATCGCCAAACCAGCGCGTCGAAACCACCTTTTGCTGCGTATAAAACTGCACACCTTCTTTTCCTTGGATGTGCAGGTCGCCGTAGAACGATTCGCCCCAGCCGGTGAACGGAAACATCGCCATCGTCGCAGGCACGCCGATGTTGATCCCGACCATCCCTGCTTTGACCCGATGCTTGAACTCACGCGCGGCTTTGCCGGAGTTCGTGAAAATCGCTGCACCATTGCCGTAGGCCGACTTGTTTGCTGCTTCGATCGCACCGTCCAGATCTTCCATGCGCATGACGTTCAGGACAGGACCGAAAACTTCTTCGCGGGCGATGGTCATTTTGTCCTCGACAAAATCGACAATCGTCGGCGCGATGTAGAAGCCATTCGGCGCGTCGGGCACGCGGATGCCGCGACCATCGGCAATCACTTTCGCGCCTTCTTTCTCGCCGCTCGCGACCAGACTCAGGACGCGATCCCGATGTTGTGCGGTGATTACCGGGCCCATATCGGGCTGTGGTTGCGCGACATCGGTTGGACCAACTTTCATCGCCCGCGCCGCTTCAACTAACGCCGGCAACACGCGTTCGCTCGCCGGGCCGACGGCGATGACGGTCGACCCGGCCATGCAGCGTTCGCCCGCGCAACCGTATGCCGCGGTCGAAAGCGCTTCGACCGCGCGCGGCACGTCGGCATCTGGCATTACGACGACATAATTTTTCGCGCCGCCATTCGCCTGCACGCGTTTGCCGTGGCGCGTCCCGGTTTCGTAAATGTGCCGCGCCACTGGTGACGAACCGACAAACGAAATCGCTTTGACCTTCGGATGGGTGAGGAGCGCATCAACACACTCGCGCCCGCCGTGCACGACGTTGAGCACGCCCTTAGGCAAACCGGCTTGCGCGAGAAGATCGACAATCAAGTTTGCGCTGAGCGGCACTTTCTCGCTCGGCTTGAGCACAAACGTGTTCCCGCAGACGAGCGCGAGCGGAAACATCCACATCGGCACCATCGCTGGGAAATTGAACGGCGTAATACCGACACAGACGCCGAGCGGCTGGAGCATCGTCTCGCAATCGACCCCGCGCGCGATCTCCTCAAGCGTGTCACCCATCAGCAGCGTCGGCGCGGCGCACGCGAACTCGATGTTTTCAAGCCCGCGATAAACGCTGCCTCGCGCTTCGGCCAGTGTCTTGCCGTGTTCGCGCGTCACGCTCGCGCACATGCGATCAAAATTTTTCTCGACCAACTGGCAATAGCGATAAAAAACACGCGCCCGCTCGACCGGTGGCGTATCGCGCCAGGCCGGAAACGCCTCCGCCGCTGCTTCCACGGCAAGATCGACATGTTCCTTTCCGCACATCGGCACCTCCGCGATGACTTCGCCGCGGGAAGGGTTGAAGACGGGACCGGTGGCGACGTCCGGAATCTCGCGCCATTCGCCGGAGATGAAAACGGGAACCGAGGTCACTGAAAGCTCCAACATCCAAGCTCCAAGCTCCAGAGAAGGTCGAAATTCCAAGCTCCAAAAAGAGCGGGTAGTCGCCTCATTTCCGGTAAATGCTCGCGAAGATCAGGTGCAATTCTTTTGCCTCGCGAAAAAGCCCACGCGCTTCTTCAGCATGCTTCGGTTCAGCGGCGGCCATCATGCGAAGGAAGAACTTGGTTTCCTTCGCCTCCTTGACGCACCGGCCGATCACATTACGAAAATCCTTTTTCGAAACTCCTTCGTTCGCCTCGCAATAATTCGCGCCAACACTCGTGCCGCAGCCGACAAGTTGACAAACGAGCCTGTCATTCGCCGGAGCGCGCGGAATCTTCCTACAGAATCGGATAATCGCTTCTCCAAATCGGGCCGTTCGCTCTTCCAGATCAAACGGATGTCTGGGTTCTCCATTCGTAGTGGGCGTTTCGTTTGCCACCGCAGGCGAATCCAAAGACGAGCGGTATTTGAATGCGCGCCTCCTCCTTCCTGGAGCTTGAAGGTTGGTGCTTCTCTGGAGCTTGGATGTTGGAGCTTGGTGCTTCATTAGCCTCTGGCTAATGCATCCGATTGCTTCACGAACTCGTCCCCGCTCCATTCGCTGTCGGCTTTGACCATTTTTTTCGCGGCGGCGGCTTCGGCGGCGGCCTTGTCGCGTGCTTTGCGTTCCTTTTGCATCCGCACCAGCTCGGCGTGGGTGGTGAAATAATTCAGGCTCTTGCCTTTGAAATCGGCCAGCGTCTCGAACTTTTGCTTCTCCATGAACGCGAGCAGCTCCTCCTGCAGCCGCTTCACCATTTCATAGCCGTGTTTCATTACACCGGTGCAGACCTGGGTGGTGTCCGCGCCGAGCAAGATGAACTGAGCAGCATCGCCCCCGGTTTCGATCCCGCCGATAGCCGACAAACTGCGTCCTGGAAACTCGCGCCGCATCATGGTGGCGATCTCCATGGTCATGCGCAGCGCGATTGGCCGCACCGCTTTGCACGAATAACCGCCGGGCGTTGTCATGCCTTCAACGGACGGTTCCGGTCGCAGCGTTTCGAGATTCACGCTCATCACACTGCGAATGGTGTTGATCGCGCTTACGCCTTCGCAACCGCCGCGAAATGCCGCCCGACTCGGATCGGTAATGCGGGTCACATTCGGCGTCACCTGCAACTTCTTGGAGAATCTCCGGGTTCTCACCCATGGCCGCGCCCATTTTCCGCTCCGGCAATCCGTGCGGACACGAAAAGTTCAATTCGAACGCATCGACACCGGTGTCCTCGCAACGCCCGACAATCTCCGCCCACGCATCGCGGTTGTATTCCTCCATGATCGACGCAATCAGCACGCGATCGGGGAACTGGTCTTTGCACTTCTTGAACTCGTCGAGCCAGATGTTGAACGGCCGATCGCTGATCAGCTCGATGTTTTCCCAGCCGACCACGTCCTTGCCGTCAGCCGCGATCAACTTCGCGTAGCGCGGCGTGACATTGATCACTTTGTCCGCCTCGAGGCTGATGGTCTTTGCAATCACGGCACCCCAACCTTCGCGGAAGGCGCGCGTGATGACG
>QHPZ01000159.1 GCA_003219225.1 Verrucomicrobiota bacterium
TGCACGACACGCAGCATCACATCGTCATCAGCACACGGGAGCAAAAACTAGCGTTGCTCGATCGCGGCAATGTGGCGGCGATTTACCCGATTTCGACTTCCAAGTTTGGCTTAGGCGATTGGCGCGGCAGCTATTGCACGCCCCTCGGCGAAATGGAGATCGCGCAGAAAATCGGTGATGGCGCCGAGCTGGGCACGGTTTTCAAAGACCTGCGTCGCACAGGCGAGATCATTCCGGTCGATGCGCCCGGACGCGATCCAATCGTGACGCGGATTCTCTGGTTACGCGGACGCGAAAACCGCAACGCCAATGCATTTGGCCGGCACATTTACATTCACGGCACACCCGAGGAACGGAACATTGGTCTGCGTGTGAGCTACGGCTGTATTCGAATGCGCTCGAGTGACGTGATCAATCTCTACAATATCGTGGGCTTGGGCGCGCGGGTCACCATCGTCGATGCGCCCTTGGCCGCGGTCGTTCCAAGTATGGTCTCGGCTAGTTCAATGGATCCACACCGTAATCCGGCGCCGCTGGTGATCAGGTAGGGATAGCGCGCCACGCTGTCCGCGGACGCCGCAGCGCGGCATCCCTGCGATCTCATGGCATTTTGCCGAGATGCTTGCGCGGCGTTTCGCGCGAAAGCAATTCGAGATCGGCCTCGACCATCAAACGAACGAGCTCGTCGAAACGCACCTTTGGTTCCCAGCCGAGGAGTTTGCGGGCCTTGGCCGCGTCGCCGACGAGCAAATCGACTTCTGCCGGCCGCTCGTAGCGTGGGTCGTGCCGGACGTACTTTTTCCAGTCAAGATCGACATGCGCGAAGGCCGTCTCGACAAATTCGCGCACGCTGTGCGCATCACCGGTGGCAAGGACAAAATCGTCGCCTTCCTCATGTTGAAGGATGCGCCACATTCCTTCCACGTATTCGGGCGCGTAGCCCCAGTCGCGTTTCGCATCCAGGTTGCCAAGAAATAACTCGTGCTGCAGCCCGTGCTTGATGGCCGCGACTGCGCGCGAAATTTTCCGGGTCACAAACGTTTCGCCGCGTCGCGGGCTTTCGTGGTTGAACAGGATGCCGTTGCTCGCGTGCAGGCCGTAGCTCTCGCGGTAATTGACGGTCGCCCAGTAGGAAAAAACCTTCGCCACGCCATACGGGCTGCGCGGCCAGAAAGGTGTTTTCTCGTTTTGCGGCACCGCCTGCGCGTTGCCGAACATTTCGCTGCTCGAGGCCTGATAGAAGCGCGAGCGGATTCCGACTTCGCGGATGGCTTCGAGGATACGGATGGTGCCGACGCCGGTGACGTCGGAAGTGTATTCGGGAATGTCGAAGCTGACGCGCACGTGGCTTTGCGCACCGAGATGATAAACTTCATCAGGCTTCAGTTCGTAAAGCAGCTTTACGAGGCTGACCGAGTCACTCAGGTCGCCGTGGTGCAGGAACATGCGCACGCCGTTGATGTGCGGGTCGGCGTAAAGATGATCGATGCGCGACGTGTTGAAGGTGCTGGCGCGCCGGATGATACCGTGAACTTCGTAGCCTTTTTCGAGCAACAGATCGGCCAGGTAACTGCCGTCCTGGCCGGTGATGCCAGTGATGAGTGCGCGTTTCATGAGAAGCGACTCGCTTTAAAGCAAACCGCGTGCGCTGGCAAACCTTAAGGTCGATTAGCTCTGTTGCGGTGAAACCATGATGCGCGCGAGCACGGCTCGCTGCGCGGCGATCAGTTCTGCGATCCCTCTGCGGGCGAGGGCCAGCAGCTGCTCCAGCTCCGGCTGGGTGAAGGCTGCTTCCTCGCCTGAGCCTTGCACTTCGACGAACTCGCCGTCTTCAGTCGCGACCAGGTTAAAATCGACAGTGACAGCTTTGTCTTCTTCGTAGCTAAGATCGACAATCGGCTGGCCGTTTAATGTGCCGGCGCTGACCGCGGCGATCAATTTGCGAATCGGCGGCGCGTCGACCTTTTTTTCGCGCGCCAACTTGCGACAAGCAATCGCAACCGACAGACTGGCGCCGGTAATCGCGGCCGTGCGGGTGCCGCCATCAGCCTGAAGCACATCGCAATCGACCCACATCGTGCGCGGTCCGAGTTTTTCAAGATCGACAACGGCACGGAGCGACCGGCCGATCAGGCGCTGAATCTCGGTGCTGCGGCCGTGGACCCGGCCTTTTGCGATCTCACGGGGACGGCGTTGCTGAGTGGAATAGGGAAGCATGGAATACTCAGCCGTGAGCCAGCCGCCAGTGACGTTTTGTTCTTTCATCCAGCGCGGGACGTTTTCCTCGACCATCACGCCGCAAATCACGCGCGTGTTGCCCATGGTGACGAGCACCGATCCGCCGGCGTGCGGGGCAATACCAAGCTCGAACGCGACCGGGCGCAGTTGATCATAAGCGCGGCCGTCCGCTCGTTGCATGCGCGGAAGTTAAATCGCGCAAAGCCCCTCAGCAATGAGCTTGACTCTGTTTCGCGACGCGGTTTGTTCAACGCCCGGTGGATGAAGCGCGCCAAGCACATTGAATCGGTGAGCGATCAGCCGCGCCGAGCCAAAGCGCGCCGGTCGGAATCTGCCGTACGCGAAACGGAGGAAGCACGCAGCCTTCTTCAGGAGCAATTGCACAGCCTCTATTGGTGGGTGTTCAACGCCTGCCGCATCAAAGGTTTTCTTCGAGCGAAACAACTGGACGAACTGCAGCCGGAGCAGCAACCGAACACGCCGGCGGATGCCGCCACTTCGGCGAACGACGAACAATTGCCGTGAGCGAGTCGAGTCCTGAAGGAGCGACGACGGAGTCGGCTCGGGCAGCAGCGTTGGTCTCGGTCGTTATCCCGTGTTTCAACCACGCGCAGTTTCTTGGTGACGCGATCGAGAGTGTGCTGGCGCAAAACTACTCGAACTTTGAGATCGTGCTGGTGGATGATGGCTCAACCGATGACACGGCCGAGGTGGCGAAGCGGTATCCACGGGTGAAATACGTTCGCCAGCAAAACGCCGGACGCTCTGCCGCCCGCAACACAGGCCTGCGGCAAAGTCGCGGCGAGTTCGTAGCCTTTCTCGATGCCGACGATCGTCTCCTCGCGCATGCGCTGCAGACGGGCTTCGATAGCTTGGCTGAACATCCCGAGTGCGCATTCGTCTCCGGCCACTGCCGGGTGATCGATACAAGCGGATCGGTTCTGGCCGCGCCGCGCCAGCGTTGCGTGGAACGTGATCATTACATCGAATTGCTCGGCGGAGGGACCTACATCTGGTGCCCGGCCAGCGTGCTTTACCGCCGTCGCGTCTTTGATTTTGTCCACGGCTTCGATCCGGCCATGGTTCCGGTGGAGGATTACGATCTTTATCTGCGCATCACAAAAGACTTCCCGGTACATTGCCATGCTCAGGTCATCGCCGAGTATCGGCAACACGGTGCCAACACTTCCCGCAACCTCGCCGTGATGCAGAAAGCGGCACTCGCTGCGCATTGCGCGCAATGGGACTACGCCAAAGCAAACAAACGATACCGCGAAGCTTACGCGGCGGGGGAGCGTTTTTGGCGAGAGCAGTACCCGCTCCAACACATGATCAGGCGAATTCGTGAGATCGTGCGTGACTGTCTTGCAGCGGACGCGATCGTGGCCGTCGCAACTGACGGTAGGACCGAGCTGCTTCGGCTGGACGGTCGCCAAGCGTTGCATTTCCCGCCAGCCGGCTTCCGTGGCGAGGGGGATCTGTTCGCTCAGGGACCAACAGGCTGCCTGAAAACGCCAGCGTGGATCGAACCGGGAATGACATATCAATTCAGTCTTTATCGGGGCACTGATCGCGCCGATCCGCTCGCCCGGCTATTGGTGCGCGGTGTTGCCGATCGGACGTTGAACGCAACTGTTGAAGCCGTGCCGCAGCGGCATCTCCACAACAACGGCGTCGTATTAACCGCCGATCCAAACCCGGTGTTAGTCGGTGAACAGCCGGGCACGACTACGATTACCTGGAACACCGGGGATGGTTCGGAAGGTGCGGTCTACGTAACAGGTGGCAGCGCGGGTCGCGATCCAACCGACAGCACCGAGGCATGGAACGGCTTGGAAGCAGTGAAGCAGATGGGCGCTCAGTTCCTCCTCATCCCGTCGCGATCGTTTTGGTCGCAACCTGAGTTCCGAGAATTTCGTGAGCGATTGGAGCAAAGCCATCCGGTCGTTGCCGGAGAAGAACACGCCTGTGTCATCTTTGATTTACGCGAACGGCGATAGTGAATGCGGCAAGCAGCAACAAGAACGAAGCAGCCACATCCTCCCGTAGCTTGGGCGCCGCCCTCTCCCCACCAGAGCCTGGCTTCGTTTCGATAATCATAGCTTGCTACAACCAGGCGCATTTCCTGGGCGAAGCGATCGAGAGCGCGTTGG
>QHPZ01000160.1 GCA_003219225.1 Verrucomicrobiota bacterium
TTTGCCGGCAGCTTCTCGTGGGACGGAGGTAATGTCGACCTAACCCTGATCGCCGTGCCCGAGCCAAGCACATGGGCGGGCGCGAGCCTGCCGCTGGTGGCAATGCTCGCGATGCAGCGGCGCAGGCTGAAAAAAATCCTAAATAGAACTAGTAACGATAGCTAAGACTTGGCGGACGAATTCAACTAACTGCAGAACACATGCACATCAGGCGTATCTGTGGAAAAACTCATGTGATCGGCGCAGTGGTGATCGCGGCCATGCTCGGCTTTTACGTTGTCGCTGCTGGCGGCGCGGATCAGTCGACTTTAACCGTACCGACACCCACGCCAACGGCGACACGGCAACCCACGGCCCCCACGCCGACACCGACGCCGGGATGCCCGCTGCCGCCGAATTACGGTGTGCATCTACAAGCTGTGAGCCCGGAGAAGCCGCTCGAAGCCGTTTGTCACAATGGCACGATCCTTTGTCTCCCCCGGTCGGCAGCCGCAGCTCATGAGCTGCAAGGTGATAAGCCGCTTGGCCCCTGCTCCAAACCGGGCAGCAATGGCCCCTGCCCGTAGGTTCACAGGTCAGAGGGCAGAAGACACGAGTCAGAAAACGTCCCGAGCGCAAAAATTTCCCGATCGGGAAGTCGTTTTACAGAAGGTGGCGAAGGTCGGCTGACCTGTGTTTAACAGAAGATAAGATAGATCTTCGTTCTCTTTACGCTCCCGCTAGTCCATCGAAAGTCTTCCCGATTTTTGAACTGCCGCACAGCGGCGGGATTGTTACCTTCTGTTGAAAATCTGGCTCGAGACCGCGCAGAACTTTGCTTCTTCGTTGCCTTCTGTTCAATGTCAGATTGAATGTGTCCCAGCATGGATTCGACCGACCTGATCACGATTGACCCGGCGATCCTTGGCGGCACGCCGGTGTTTAAAGGTACGCGCGTGCCGCTCAAAACATTGTTCGAATATTTGGAGAACGATTACACGCTCGAGCAATTCCTCGAATGTTTCCCTTCGATTACCCGTGAGATGGCGCGCAATGTGTTGATGAGAATTCTGCTGGACGAATGCGTGCCGTGGCCGATGCGCGGCCTGCTCGCGGTACACGATTGCGCAAGTCTCCAGCAACAGGGCTGGAGCGGAAAACAAAATGATGAATTGCTCCGGCGCGCGGCGGAGCAGTTCGATCTCTTTGTCACGGCCGATCAGGGCAGCCAATATCAGCAGAACTTGACCGACGCGCCGATTGCAATTCTGGAACTCTCCACCAACGATATTCGGCGTATCCGGGTCTCCGCTCCCGCCATCGCGCTGGCTGCGGCAACAATTCAACCGCGCGAGTACGTGAAGTTAATGGTTAACTGACCACTGACCTCTGCCCTCTGCCCTCTGCCCTCTGCCCTCTGACCTCTGACCTCTGACCTGTGACCTCTGACCTGTGACCTGTGACTTGTGACCTCTGACCTGCGGCCTGATGACAGATAACTGATAACCCGCATAACGTGCGCGATTCCGATCTCCTTCTCACGGCCGAAGAACTGCGCCTCAAACGGCGGCGGCGGCGCCGCTGGATCGTGCTCGTGCTCCTGATCGTGATCGCGATTCCCGCCGGCTACTTCGGCGCCCGACCGGCGCGCGATCAGATCAAAGCCTGGCAGGGGCGGCGGCATGCGCAGCGCGCTGGGCCGAGGCGCGCAACGAAGCGGTGGCTGCGCTTCAACTCGGCCGCAACGAGCCGCAGGCAATCCGCGCGGTGGCGCGATTTCTCACCCGCACCCGTCAGCCCGATGCGCTCGAATTTTGGACGGAGCTTGGCAAGATCGACAAGTTGACGGCCGAGGATCTGCGTGACGAAGCGAGCATCGCGCTGATGGCGAGCGAAACGACACGCGCGGACGCGGCCGTGCGTGAGTTGCTCGCCCGGCGCGACGTTGCTCCGGCCGATTGGTTGGTCGCGGCGCAACTCGCGGTCAACAAAGGCGCGCCGCAGGATGCGCAAACGTTTCTCGACCGCGTGTTCTCGGATGCGCGCGCCACTCCGCGGGAACAACTCCAGGCCGCAGTGCTTCAGCTCAGCACTGCGCGCACCGGATCGAGCACACCGGCTGAGCGCGAAGCTCTCGCCTGGTCGCGCATCGAAAAACTTTCGGCCGATCACGGACAGGTGGGGCTCGATGCGTTGGTGCTGCTCGGACAAAGGGCCCTTTCGACCCAGAAGTCAGAGGGCACAGGTCAGACGTCAGAAGGCGCTGGCTCCGATCAACCATCAACCATCAACCATCAACCATCCCTCTCCGATCTCGTTCACGCATTGCAAAATCATCCGCTCGCCAAGGCGCAGCATAAATTGCTCGCGCTCGACCTTGAGATTCAGGCCGATGAATCGAAGCGCGACGTGCTGATCGCGCGCGGGATCGCGGATTGGAAAAACGCCGATACGGCATCGCTCACCGCGCTCGCGGTTTGGTTGAACAGCAAACGCGAGTACGAAGAAACCCTCGATGCCATTCCGCTCGAGAAAGCCGCGCAATCGCGCGAGCTTTTTCTGCAACGGCTCGACGCTCTCGCCGCGCTGAATCGCTGGGGCGAAGTGAAACAGTTGCTCGTCGGCGGCAAGTTCCCGCTCGACCCGGTCGTGCAGCAAATGTATCTCGCCCGCTGCAGCGCGCAGCTCGGCGAGAAAGCGGCCGCCGAAAATAATTGGCGCCGCGCGCTCGAGGCCGCCGGCGGCGACGTGGGCAAGCTGATGTCGCTCGGCGAGTATGCGGAAAAGAACGGCAACCTCGAGATCGCCGACGCGGCTTACAATAACGCGGTGACCACTTCGCCGAAGTTGCGCATCGCGCAGCAGAGCCGGTTGCGCATCGCCCAGCGCAATCGTGATACAAAA
>QHPZ01000161.1 GCA_003219225.1 Verrucomicrobiota bacterium
CGACGACCAGGGTGCTGCAGGCCAGGGCCAACGCCGCCGGATAGATCAGCGCCTGTTGAATGCGGTCACGCAGAATTTTTGTTTGCGTGAGATGTTTCACCAGCCGCAGCAAAATGTCCGGCAGCGCGCCGCTTGCTTCGCCTGCCGCGACCAGGTTCACGTAAACGGGCGGAAAAATTCGCCGGAACTCGCGCAACGCCTGCGAGAAACTGCGGCCTTCGACCAGCGCCTGATGCAAACTGTGCGTGAGTTGCTGGAGCCGCGGCTGTTGCAAGCGCTTTTCCAGGATCGACAGCCCCTCGTCGAGCGTCATTCCCGCTTCGAGCAGATGCGCGAGTTGCTCGGTGAACACGAGCAACTGGTTCTGCGAAATTTTCAACTGGTGCGCGGCGACCGCCGTTCTTTGCACTTTCGCTTCCGGTGCTGCGGCGACGGCTTCGATTCGAATCGGAACGCAGTGCTGCTGCTCGATCTGGCGGATGGCGACCGCGCGATCAGCGCAATCCAAAACACCCTCGACCAGCGCGCCCTGTGCGTTGCGCGCCCGATAAGCAAACTGTGGCATCGCGGCAGAATAATTCGAAATCCCGACTTCGACATTCCGAATTTCGCGCTGTCGCGGCGGTCTGCCTGCCACACCGAAGCTCCAAAACGATCGCAACCGACATCGACGCGAGAAAGTTTCCGCAAAAAGATTTGGACAATTGTTTTTGGCCCGCTACTATCCGCGCCGTTTGGTGGAAGTGAAGATGCTGCGTGTTGCCATAGGGCCTGGCCTCGTCGCAGGCGCAATGTCGATCTCCACCTCCTCATTTTCGCCGGCGTTGCTTTCCAACGCTGCCAGCCGGAAGCGGCCGACACGCAACGCCCTGAAGCCACCCGCAGTTATCTGCTGACCCGCTTTCGACCCATGCTCATTACCGATTGGTCGCTCATGCACTGATCCGACTGCGGAAGGTTTCCCCCAGATTTCCGTGGCACGAATGCTGCATATAAAAACCAGAATATGAAACGAGTCGTTCTCGGCGTTGTCCTCGCCCTTGCGCTCTGCTCGCCGGCTTGGGCGATCATTCGGCCGCCGTTCCCGATCAAGCCGTCGCCGCCTTACCGCGGACACGTCATCGTGATCGGCGACGATTCGGCGATTCAACAGGCACCGCCAAAGCCGAGTAAGTAGTTCGCGCAAGCGGATCCGCGAACTGCTGCGCTCATTTTGTCGCTATCGCTCGACAGCGTTTGAGGCGCAGTGTTTCGTTAATTCGAGCCGCGTGTCGCGGTGGAGGCGGGGGCGGGAATGGAGCCGGCGGGAGCCGAGCGACATAGACGAAGCCAGATAGGGTGAGCGCTTCGGGAGAAGCGCGAATCAATCGAACCGGCCTATGAAGCGATGGCCCCGCTGTCCACCAGACCTCGCATGTATTGTAAAGGCGGGGGCGGGAATCGAACCCGCGAATAGCGGTTTTGCAGACCGCAGCCTTACCACTTGGCTACCCCGCCGCGGAAATTGCGAGCGGCGAATATCGGTTGTGGCGGCGCTTGTATCAAGCGCCGAGCCGAATAAATAGGCGCTTGGCACAAGCGCCTCTACAATTGCAGCGTGGCCATTCGATGAATCTTCGCTCCAGCGAACTTTTCTCGCGCGCGCAACGGCGGATTCCCGGCGGCGTCAACTCGCCGGTGCGCGCGTTTCACAATGTCGGCGGCGAGCCGTTTTTCGTCGCGCGCGCGGAAGGCGCGCGAATCTGGGATGTCGATGGAAACGATTACATCGATTATGTCGGCAGCTGGGGACCGGCCATTCTCGGTCACGCGGCGAAAGTCGTGGTCGAGGCCGTGCGCGACGCGGCTGCGCGCGGGGTGAGTTTCGGCATTCCCAATCCGTTCGAAGTCGAGCTGGCGGAATTGATCTGCCACTGGATGCCGTCGATTGAAAAGGTGCGGATGGTGAACAGCGGCACGGAAGCAGCCATGTCCTGCATCCGGCTGGCACGCGGGTTCACTGGACGCGACAAGATCATCAAATTCGACGGCTGCTACCACGGCCATGCCGACTCGCTCCTGGTGAAATCCGGCAGCGGCGCCCTGACGCACGGGCGACCTGACAGCGCCGGCGTGCCGGAGGGCTTTGTCGAGCTCACCATCTCGTTGGCCTTCAACCATGTCGATCTTGTCCGAAAAGCGTTTGCGGAAAACGAGAACGAAATCGCCGCCGTGATTGTCGAGCCGATCCCGGCAAACGCCGGTCTGTATTTTCCGCAACATAATTTCTTGTCGATCTTGCGTGAGGAGTGCACCCGTCACGGCGCGCTTTTGATTTTCGATGAAGTAATGACCGGGTTCCGCCTCGCGCGCGGCGGCGCGCAGGAAATTTGCGGGATAAAACCTGATCTCACTGTGCTGGGCAAAGTGATTGGCGGCGGTTTGCCAGTCGGCGCATTTGGCGGGTGCGCCGACATCATGGATCAGCTTTCACCGAATGGGCCCGTGTATCAGGCCGGTACGTTGTCAGGGAATCCGCTCGCCATGGCCGCCGGTCTGGCGCAATTACGCGAGCTCGAGCGCATCAACGCTTGGACGCTGCTCGAAAACCTTGGCGCACAATTTGAGAACTGCGTCCGCGAAGCGCTGCGGGAATCAAAAATCCAAACAACCTTTCACCGGATCGGTTCGATGTTCTGTTTGTTCTTCGCTCCCGGGCCGATTGTCGATCTTGCCGGCGCAAAACGCAGCGACCTGAAAACGTTCGCCAACTTTTTCCACGCCTCTCTCGAGCGCGGCGTCTATTTCCCGCCCTCGCAGTTTGAAACGGCGTTCATTTCTACTGCGCACACGGCCGCGGACATCGAGCGCACCGCGCGAGTGGTGAGCGAAGTTGTAGCCACGCTTCTGTGAAGCGTCTGACGGCCCGCAGGGCCGTGGCTGCAGTCTGGACGCCGCAGCGCGGCCTCCCTACCTTCGCCGTGTGAGTGCACTCTCACGAGTTTGCCCGGCCGCAAAGTTCCTTTTCGTCGGCGATCACAAGTTTTTCGTCAAAGGCGTTACCTACGGGCCGTTCAAGCCGGACGAACAGGAGCATTATCTCGGCCGGCCCGCGCAGGTGGATCTCGATCTTGCGATGATGCGCGAGATCGGCATCAACGTTGTGCGGATTTATCACGCGCCGCCGCGCTGGTTTCTCGACTGTTGCGCAGCGGCGGGCATGCGCGTGCTAATCACTTTGCCCTGGGCGAAGCACATCGAGTTCCTCCGGCAGCGTGCCGCGCGCAATGCCGTCGCTGACGCGGTACGCGACGCGGTCACCGAATTCGCCGGCCATCCGGCTGTGTTCGGTTATCTCGTCGGCAACGAGATCTCCAGCACGATGGTGCGCTGGCTCGGGGTGCGCCGCGTCACTGAGTTTGTGGAAGAGCTGGTCCGAATCGGGCGCGCCATCGATCCCGATGTTCTCTATTCCTACGCGACCTATCCGCCGACCGAGTATTTGCTGCCGCAGAATGTCGATTTCTTTTGTTTCAACGTTTACCTGCACAACCAGCGCGAGTTCGACGCTTACCTCTTGCGCCTGCAAAACCTGACCGAGGAACGCCCTCTCATCCTGGGTGAGTTCGGCATGGACACGCTGCGCCATCCCGAGGACGAGCAGGCCGAGATGCTCGGCTGGCACATCGACAGTGTCGTGAAATGCGGTCTTGCGGGGACGATCCTCTTCGCCTGGACCGACGAATGGTTCACCGGGGAAAAGGAAATCACCGATTGGGCATTTGGCATCGTCACGCGCGAGCGCGCGCCGAAGAAGTCGTTTTACATGTTGCGCGACAAACTTGGCCGCGATGATTCCGCGCTGCCGCATCGGCCGCTGCTGAAAGCGCCCTTTGTTTCGATCATCGTTTGCTCTTACAACGGCGGCAAAACGCTCGCCGGCTGCCTTGATTCGTTAGGCAAACTCAACTATCCCGCCTGCGAAATCATCCTCGTTGACGACGGTTCGACCGACGACACCGCTTACATCGCCGCGCAGTTTCCGAATGTCCGCTACATTCACCAAAAAAACCATGGCCTGAGCCACGCCCGCAATACCGGCGCATCGGCGGCCAGGGGCGAGGTGTTTGTCTACACTGATTCGGACTGCATGGCCGATGTGGACTGGCTGTATTACCTGGTCGGCACGTTACTGAGCGGCGACTACGCGGGCGTTGGCGGCCCGAATGTGAGTCCGCCGGCGCAGAACTGGGTGCAGGCGTGCGTAGCGGCGGCACCCGGTGGGCCGAGTCACGTGCTGCTCACCGACACGGTCGCCGAGCACATCCCCGGCTGTAACATGGCGTTTCACCGCTGGGCGTTTGAAAGGGTCGGCGGATTCGATGTCGAGTATCACAAGGCCGGCGACGATGTCGATTTCTGCTGGCGCCTGCAGCAGGCGGGCGGCGTGATCGCGTTCAGTCCCACCGCTATCGTGTGGCACCATCGGCGCTTCACTTTGCGCGCGTTTTTCAAGCAACAGGACGGCTACGGTGAAGCCGAATCGTTGCTTCGCTTCAAGCATTCGCGAAATGGCGCGGGCAGATTTACGGCGCGCCGCGCTTCAGTTGGTTCCTGGATCGGCCGATCGTTTACCACGGCGTGTTCGGCGAAGGTTTTTTTCAATCGATCTATCCAGCGGCGCAATCGGAGATCGCGATTTATCTCGGCAGCATCGAATGGTTCGGGCTCACCGTTTTCCTTTTTGGGCTCGGAGTATTTTTGCCCGCGTTACGGATTGTGCCGTATCTGATGTTTGGCGGGACGCTGGCGGTGGCGCTGTCCTATATGATGCGGGCGCGGATCGAGCCGCGCTTCGACACGGTGCACGCGCGCCTGCTCGTGATGGTGCTCGGGTTCGTGCAACCGCTCGTCCGCGGCTGGTCGCGCTATTTCACCTGGCTGCGGTTTAAACGAACGCCGCGCAGCGTGATCAGTCGCCGCGAATACGTTCCGGCCAACGGCCGGCCGGCGGGCACGCTTAGTCGCCGCATTTTTTGGAGCAAAGAGGGCCGCGACCGGCATTACCTGCTCGGGGCGATGTTCGATCTGCTCGAGGAAGAAGGCTGGCGCTATTCCGTCGATAGCGGCTGGAATGAGTGGGACATCCAGATCTACGGGAACTTCTGGTGGAGCATCGCGCTCCAAACCGTGACCGAGTACCACGCTGACGCGCAATGCCTCACCCGCGTGCGGCTGCGCAACCGTTTCGTGACAACCACCATGATTTTCAATCTCGTCGCGCTCAGTCTCCTGATTTACCGGCAGCTCAACATCGCGCACGTCGAGTTCTGGTCGATCGCTGCGTATTTGGTGTTTGTGCTCTTTCTCGCCGGTCGCGCCCGGGCGTTGAAGTCGCGCGTGGCCGAACTTGTCGATCTTGCCGCGTACCGCGCCGGCTTACAGCGCGTCCTGCGGCGTCAGCCGATTGCTAAACCCGAAGTTACAAAACCTGAAGTCGAAGCGCCAGTCGCTGCCGATCCGGCGGCGCGCGTCTGATCTTTACCGCGCCATTTCGATCGCTTCCGCGAAATCCGTCGGTAACGGTGCTTCGAAGTTCTGCCATTCTGTCGTGCGGGGATGTTCGAAGCCAAGCTTCCAGGCGTGCAGCATTTGGCGCGGGAAGTCTTTAGCCGATTTGGGCGCATAAACTTTATCGCCGACCACGGGATGACCGAGATGATGAAGATGCACCCGCGCCTGGTGCGTCCGACCGCTGTGCAAACGGCATTCGACGAGGCTGAACTTTTCGTTCGAGCGAATGACGCGATATTCCGTTTTCGCGGCGCGGCCGCGTGGTGAGGCAACGCTCATCCGTTGTCGATGCACGGGATGACGTCCGATCTTTTCTTCCACCACGCCGCTTGAGCGGCGCAGTTTTCCGCTGACCAGCGCGAGATAAATTTTTTCCGGCGTTCGTGCGGCGAATTGCGCCGATAGCGCGCGATGCGTCGCATCGTTTTTGGCGATCACGAGGCAGCCGCTAGTCTCTTTGTCGAGGCGGTGAACGATGCCGGGCCGTGCTTTTCCGCCGATGCCTGAGAGGGTGGGGCAATAATGCAGCAACGCGTTGACGAGCGTGTGTTGTT